>JAISDR010000066.1 GCA_031264645.1 Prevotellaceae bacterium
GGGATGCAGGTTATGTATTCCCAGGTCGATAGTTGTTTTTTTACCGACGTCAACGATTTCTTCTTCAATTTGAGTACGCACCTTTTCAACGATTTCCTCAATTCTTGCCGGATGTATCCGTCCGTCGGTAACAAGCTGGTGCAGGGCTAAACGGGCGATTTCCCTGCGTACCGGATCGAAAGCGGAAAGAACGATTGCTTCCGGAGTATCGTCGACCACTATTTCTACGCCCGTAGCAGCTTCGAGAGCGCGTATATTACGTCCTTCGCGACCGATTATACGACCTTTGACGTCATCGTTTTCGATATTGAATACGGTAACGGAATTTTCTATCGCCGTTTCTGTTGCCACACGCTGTATCGACTGTACCACGATGCGTTTAGCCTCTTTGCTTGCCGTCAGTTTAGCCTCTTCGATAGTGTCGTTGATATAAGTAATCGATTGAGCTTTAGCCTCCTCTTTCATTGATTCCATCAAAAAATCGCGGGCTTCTTCCGCAGACATTCCCGCAACATTTTCCAGTTTTTCAATCTGCTGTTTACGTATTTTGTCGAATTCTTCCGATTTTCTTTCAATTTTTTCCAGCTGTTGAGCAAGATTTTCTCTAAGGTTTTCCAGATCCTTATTTTTCCGCTGATTTTCGCTGATTTGCTGATTCAGAGAATTTTCTTTCTGCTTTAATCTGTTTTCTGCCTGAGATATTTTTGAATTTCTCTCGTTAACGAAAGATTCGTGTTCCCTTTTCAAATCAAGGAACTTTTCTTTTGCTTCCAGGACTTTTTTCTGTTTAATATTTTCCGCCTCTGTAGAAGCGCTTTTTATCAATTTATCTGCAGTTTTCTTTACAATACTGCGAGTAATAAAGTATGCCAAAGCCGCTGCAACTATTGCAGCAGAAAGCGTTATTATAATTGTATCCATTCATTTAAACTATTTATATATTTTTTTATCATTAATGTTATCTATAATAAAAAAACCCGCATGGCTTGCTGTTTGTGGAAACCCTGAAAATACAGGGCGGAGCCTCCGGATTAAAGATATTTCGAACTTCCGTCGGTCAAAAAAGACTCACCTCGAAAGGCTACAGGGCCTGTTCTACGTACTCCGAGTTAAACTCCTTTCGTTGTTTAATGTTGAGTTTCCCAAAGCGCAAAGCACAATGCGGGCTTATGCTATTCTATATTATCCAAAGAACCTTGTCTCTCCAAATAGATACCCAATTCACGGTCAATCTTTTCAATTTCTCTGCAATGAACCTCGCTCAGTTCCTGACATTCAATCAAACGGGCTGCAATATTGAGTAATATAATGGACAGTTTGTCTTGTGTATCTCTATTGTGGTATTCGACGTTTAATCTGCTTATTTCGACTTTTATCAAATTTTCCGCTTTCCGCAGATATTCTTCGTTTTCTGCATTTATTCTAAGTCGATATATCCTGCCTGCAACCTCTATATTTGCCGATACCTGGTCCATTTCTATCTATTTAAAAGAGTCAAACATTTGTCTATTTCCCGCACCAATTCATCAATAAATTTCTTCGCATCAGATGCATCTCCCTTGGATTTTAACGCTACAGCAAGTTTCAATTTTCGATTTTCGTCTTTAAAATCTTCCATTTCTGTTTCCAGACTTTCGATTTGCTCTTTCAATCTCTTTATCGTATCTTTCAGTATAAGAACATTTTCCTTTTCCTTTTCATAAAGACCGACCAATTGTGAGATTTTTCCTCCAAGAGCGCTTGCTATTCTTACGTCGCCGTCCATGTTCCTCACATCTATTTTGCAAAAATAGAAAAAATAATTTATCCAGCGCATGTTTTCGAAATATTTTTTTTGAAGAAACTACGTTTATCCTGTAAACTCAATCAGTTAGGACGATAGAAAAATTATCGTTTCTTTGATTTTAAAGGCTGTTTTTTGCGATGTTCGTCTCAAAAAATGCACAATTTTCATGATTTCGTACGCTTGTCTTGTGATTCCCGGGGAATTTCTTTCCTCTCACTTGGACATTCGGAATTTTCACGTATATTTGCGCGATATTTGAAATGTCAAGATGATATTTGAATATAACAGTAAAAGAAAATGCGAGTAAAAAAATTTTCAGTCATATTGTCATTAGTTTTGGCGCCTTTTTTTGCAAATTCCCAGAAAGGAGTTGACGACGTCCTGGACAGATTAGCCGGGACAATATCCTCATACAAATGTCTTTACTTCGAGTATACCATGAAAACCGAAGACGTTCAGCTCAACACTTCCGAAATGAAAGACGGCAAAGTGCTGATGAAGGGCAACAAATACAGGCTTTCGACAAAAGACATTGATTTATACAGCGACGGGATAACGCAATGGCAGTATCTTAAGGAAGATAATGAAGTTATGATTTCCCTGGCAGACTCGACTTCCGACATTATAACGAATCCGATTGGATTCATTATGGGCGACAAAAAAGATTTTAAACGGAAATTGAAAGGCGAAGTAAACGAGGACGGCTTCAATCTGCTTGAGATTGATTTTTATCCCTGGGATATCAAAATGCCATACTCGTACATAAGAGTCAGGATAGACGACGAGAGGCAAAAGCCTTACAGCATAAAATATGTCGGCAAAGACGGGGTACACTACACAATCAAGATAAAGAATTACACTCCGGATACGGAAGTCCCCGAAGACGGGGAATTTGTATTTGAGCCGTCAAAATATCCTGAGGTCGAAACAGTTGATTTAAGAGAATAATTTAAATATATGTATATAATGAAGCAGCTTTACACGGTTTTTACAGCGGTAATATTGTTTACCGGAACGCTTACAGCCCAGAATGATCTGGAGTTTACAATTGATGAAGTGATTGAACTGGCTAAGGAACAGTCGCCGGAAGGTCTTCTGGCAAAACATTCTTTCAGGGCGAGCTATTGGCAGTACCGTTCGTACAAGGCGGGATTTTTGCCGAGCCTTGTCTTTGCAGCCACGGCGCCCAACTTTTCGCGCGCCATGACTGCCGTACAGCAGGAAAACGGAACTTACCTGTACCTGCAGGATTACTCGAACAGGCTGTCGGGAGCTATCAACATCGAACAGAACGTACCCCTCACGGGCGGGCAGATTACCCTGGGTTCAAACCTGAGCCGGACAGACATATTTGGCGACGACGGGTATGTACAGTATTTAAGTTCCCCGCTGAGCGTAACATACAGCCAGTCGCTGTTCGGGCTGAACAATCTCAAATGGGATAAAAAGATAGAGCCGTTGAGATACGAGGAAGCGCGAAAAAGATATTTGCGCGCGGTCGAGAACGTGGCAATAGTGGCGGTGCGATACTTTTTCAATCTGGCGGAAGCTCAGCAGCGGGTTGCAATAGCCGAGTTTAACAAGGCGAACAACGATTCGCTTTACAAGATTTCAAGAGGACGGTACAATATCGGGACAATCGGCGAAAACGACATGCTGCAGTCGGAACTGAACTATATGAACGCATGCGCGACATTGAACGACGCCATTTTGAATCTCGCCGCGTCGAAAAACAGGCTGCGCTCGTTCCTCGGCTTTAATGAATCGGTAAATATTTCAATTGTAATTCCTTCTGAAGCTCCAAAACTTGACCTTAACGAGGATAAAGTTATGGAACTTGCGAAAGCGAACAGTCCCGACCTGATTGGCTACGAACGGCAGTTGATAGAGGCACAGCGAAGCGTGGCGTCGGCAAAAGCCTCGCGCGGATTCAGCGCCGATCTGTACATGCAGTTCGGACTTGACCAGCGTTCGGGTACGAGGCAAAGTTCGGGAAAAATTGCAGATGCATACAAAAAGCCGGGAGACATGGAAAGGGTACAGCTGGGCTTAAGGATTCCGATTCTCGACTGGGGGAAAGGAAAGGGACGCGTGAAAATGGCGCAGTCAAACCAGGAACTGACCAAAGTCCAGATACTGCAGGCTATAACGGATTTTGAACAGGATGTAATTCTGCAGGTTAACCAGTATAACATGCAAGCCGAACAGTACCAGATTACGACCAAAGCCGACACGATAGCGCAGAAAAGATACACCGTTTCGATGCAGCGCTATCTTACCGACAAAATTGACATCACGGAAATGAACAATGCCCAGAACGACAGGGATAACGCCCGCCTGCGAAGCGTCAGCGCGCTGCGTAATTACTGGACATACTATTATACCATCAGGCAATTGACTCTTTACGACCTGCTCAGTAACAAGCCTCTGGAAACCGACTATGACAAGCTGATTGAATAATGAAAATAGCGGTTGGACTGTCGGGCGGCGTTGATTCTGCCGTGGCTGCGTATTTACTGAAACAGTCGGGACACGATATTGTCGGAATGTTCATGCAAAACTGGCATGACACGACAGGGACGCTTCACGGCGACTGTCTGTGGGAAGACGACCTGGAAATAGCGAAAATGGTAGCCCGAAAACTTGATATTCCCTTTGAATTTGTAGATTTAAGCAGCCAGTACAGCAAGCGTGTTGTCGACTACATGTTTGCCGAGTATGAAAAGGGACGTACTCCAAATCCCGACGTACTGTGTAACCGCGAAATAAAGTTCGACGTCTTTGTCAGGGAAGCGAACAGGCTTGGCGCCGACAGGGTTGCAACAGGTCATTACTGCCGTTTGGACTCGTTTGAATCCGGAAACGGAACGGTATTCAGGCTTCTTGCGGGGACGGATCCAAACAAGGATCAAAGCTATTTTTTGTGTCAGCTTTCGCAGGAACAGCTGTCGAAATCAATGTTTCCCATCGGTCATTTGCTGAAACCCGAGGTACGCCGCATTGCAGCGGAACAGAATCTTCCGAACGCCGACAGGAAAGATTCCCAGGGAATATGCTTTGTAGGAAAGGTTGACTTACCTGTTTTTCTTCAGCAAAAACTGTCGGCAAAAACAGGAGATACGGTGGAAATTATGTCTGATTTTTACGACAGGCGCCGGAAAAATGCCGCTGACGATGATGACTATAAGGCTCTCTCCAGACCTTTTAAATACTCTCCAGACGACGGGAAAAAGATCGGTACGCACGACGGCGCTCATTTTTTCACAATAGGACAGAGACGCGGGATTAATATCGGCGGACATGCAGAACCGCTGTTCGTTATCGCTTCCGACGTCGAAACAAATACCCTGTATGTCGGCGAAGGGCAAAACCACGCGGGACTGTTCCGTAAAGCCCTGTTCGTCGATTCCGCCGAAATACACTGGATTCGAAAGGATCTTGCCATGCGCGAGGGCGAAACTCTTGATTATGACGTGAGAATCCGATACCGCCAGCCTCTGCAAAAGGCAAAACTCATGATGCAAGCCGAAGGTCTGTATATTCTGTTCGACAAGCCGCAGAGAGGCGTCACTCCCGGACAGTTTGCCGCATGGTATCTCGACGGGGAATTAATAGGTTCCGGAGTAATCAATGCCTGAATCTTAAGTACTTTTATGCAATTTGCAAAGAAAAATTTTGTTTAAGTTGACTGTTTATCCAGCGCTTAATTGTCGTCTCTGGCGTGTTCGTTATTGCGAGTAACCGTTTCGTACCTAAACGACAAGCGAAATGACGCTTAACAAGGGGCGAATACCAATTCCTTGATTCTGATTGACAACGTCGAACTGACAACAACCGACCTTGCGCGGCTTCAGCCCGACGACATTGCCAGTTTCTCAATCATGAAGGATGC
>JAISDR010000075.1 GCA_031264645.1 Prevotellaceae bacterium
GACATAATAAACATTAAATAATAAGTATATGGAAAGAGAAAAACTGTACCGAAAGGAATATGACAAATTATCGACGGCAGAGCGGGAAACGCTTCTGCAGTCTTTGGCGGAGACCGGTACACGGTTTCAGCTTTTGCGTTTTGAAAAATTCCGGCGTTTCGGAATGGAAACAGATACAGCCGTTTATCTGTGCGACGGGCGTGAATTTGTGTTCGTGCCCGGCGACACGCTTACTCTGGGATGGGAAAACTTTTCGGCAGGAATGGATGACAGGACGCGCATTGACATGCAGGAATCGCTTGAAGAATTCGACATTACGGATTTGGATGCTTTCCTGCGTGAAAGCATGTCTCCCCTCCGCACGGCGACTTTGCCGCCCATGCTGGTTGAACGCGAATTGAATGACATTGGCTGGCGGCGCGTTGACGCGGGAAGCAGGGAACTGGAACCTTTCCGGGAAGATATTAAGAAGCATTTCCTCCCCGGTACAGATTCATTTACAGTCAGCGGGTCAATGCGCATATATCGAAATAATGGCGAAACGGTAACGGAACTTTATGAGCCTGTTTCGTACAGCGATTTCATCGCGGGAATACATAAAAACGGCTTTTCGCTGCCCACCGAAGATGAATGGGAATATCTCTGCGGCGGAGGCAGCCGGACACTGTTTCGATGGGGAGACAGTTTCGATTATGAAATGAAACTGCATCACTTCAGCGGAGACAGCGAACAGGCTGACACGCCTTATACGCTTCAACTGCCCAATCAGTTTGGACTGTCAATCGCTTATGACCCGTACAAACAGGAAGTTGTAGAAAAATCGGAATATTTTCTCAAAGGCGGCGACGGCGGATGTAATATTTGCGGAGGTATGGGTATTGCACTGGGTTATCTGCCGGCAGCTACTTATTTCCGCTCCGATTGCCTGAGTAATGATGAACTGGATTACAAAAGCGATATTGGCGGCGATTATACATTCTGCCGCAGGATATCTGAACTGTGATTTTAACTGTGATTTTAACTGTGATTTAAGTGATTTATATGATTATTAAAGAACAATACAAAATTTTATAAAAAAGAATTAGAAGTTATGGATAACTTTGTAGAACAAATGGACAGTATAAAGGAATCAATCCTTAAGTTTGTGCCGGCAAAATGTATATATTTATTCGGTTCTTATGCCTATGGAAATCCAACGGAAGATAGCGATATTGATATTTACGTTGTAACACCGGATAATATAAGTAATTTTTCAGAATTATATGCAAAAATTATCGGTGATTTGGGAGACAAGAAAATATTCTTTATTGATTTACTGCTGGGACGGGAATCTTCCTTTAACACAAGGAGGGAAAACAATATTTTCGAGAAAACAATCAGTCAAAAAGGAAAATTATTATATGAACAGTGAAAATGTAAAAGAATGGCTGCAACTTGCGAATGATGATTTATATTCTGCAGAAATCCTGAATGAAGCAGCTCGCAAGCCCTGTGAGATTATATGTTATCATTGCGCACAGGCGACAGAAAAATATTTAAAAGCTTATTTAACTTTTAGGAATATTATTCCGAAAAAGACTCATGATTTAGTCTTTTTGTATAATCTGTGTATTGAAGAAGATAAGGGGTTTCAAAGTATAAAAACAATATGCGAATTTCTCAACAGATTTGCAAATGATATACGTTATCCTCATAAATATGAAGTAAATGAAAATGATGTAAACTTTTCTATTAATGCTGTTGAAAAAATCAAGGAATTAAAACCGATTGTTGAAATACAGAATGAAATCAACAAGAATAATCAACAATAAATAAAATAATCAGGACATGAAAAGAACATTAATTTTATCACTGGCAGTAAGTTTAAGCGGTATTGCGGGATTTTCCCAAAATATTGACAGGGCAAAGTTAGACGCTTACTTCGACACGCTTGCCGGCAACAACAGATTTATGGGAAGCATTTCCGTATCTCACAACAATGACATTGAAACAGGGAGGCGGAGTGTTCAATTTCGAGAGGGAGAAAGAAAATTAAACTCCGCCCGTCGCAGTCTCCGTGTTTTTAAATGAAAATAGAAAAGATTACGAACGATAAAAAACGGTTTCTTGACTTGCTGTTATTGGCAGACGAGCAGGAGAATATGATTGACAGGTATCTGGCATGTGGAGATATGTTTGCATTATATGATGGTGATTTGAAAAGCGTTTGTGTTGTAGTGTCAATAGATAAGGAAACGTGTGAATTGAAAAACATCGCGACATATAAAGAATGTCAAGGAAAAGGATACGGCAGAACATTGATAAAATTTATCACCGATTTTTATAAAAACGACTATAAGAGAATGTTTGTCGGGACAGGAGAAACGCCGACAATATTATCATTTTACAAAAATTGTGGATTTAAGGAATCGCATCGCGTGAAGAATTTTTTTACCGATAATTATGTCCATCCAATTTTTGAAGAGGGAGTGCAGCTCGTTGACATGGTTTACTTAAAGAAGGATTTGTAATAATGAATACAACAAAGCTGTTCCTCCAATGAATGATTTTCGCACAGAGCATTTTACTGAAATTTCGTCTGAGAATATTTAAATATGATACGGTAATGAACAGAACAAAATATTGAAGATATGAATATTGAATATAAAAGTATTAAGGATTTTACGCCACGGGAACTGCAAGACCTGTTCCTTTCAGTAAACTGGTCGTCGGGAAGCTATCCGGACAAGCTGGTAATAGCCATGAAAAATTCGGACGCCGTGTTCACAGCATGGGATAATCAGCGGCTTGTCGGACTGATAAATGTACTGGACGACGGCATTATGACGGCTTACATACACTATCTGCTGATTATGCCCGAATACCAGCGCTCCGGCATCGGTAAAAGCCTTGTAAAGATGGTTACCGATAAATACAGCTCGTTTTTGAGAATACTCCTGATTGCATACGGAAGTGAAACCGAATTTTACAAACACTGCGGATTTGAAATCGGCGAAGAGAAAGTACCCATGTTTATAACAAGCCTCTGGACATAGAGGTCAGGGAGATGTGTAGTGTAAAAAAAAAAATAAAATCATGAACAGCGAAAATAATTTGTTTGCGAAAGTACACGAAAAATATGTACTTTCGCAGACAGAAAATGTTTGCGATACTTCTTATTTTTAGAGAAGTATTGCAAACAAAATATAAATAGAAATGCGAGACAGTATTGAAAATATAATATTTCTTATTCAAAAA
>JAISDR010000015.1 GCA_031264645.1 Prevotellaceae bacterium
GTCCCGTTTCGGAAAACTTGACGCCGCTGTTGAATCTTATGCTTACAGATGGAGCTTCGTGCATGGAAGATTCAAAATCGGGATATTCATCGCCTAAAATGACTTTCATGCTTTCTTCGAACGCCAGGGGTAATGTGAGCAAATTATCGTGTTTGTAATACTGATTTTTGTTTGTCGACATCTTTTTTCTTCATGATACCTTTTTTAATTAATATCCGCGCAAATGTACATGAAAATTTTGTATTTCCACACGCTCGCGTCTCCACGACGATTCTTAGCGTCTCTAATCTGTGTAATCTGTTTCACGATTTATGCAGTCCAGTGTACACAGATTACACAGATTTAACATACTCACGCTTTTGTTCTTCATCCCAGTATCTGACCAAACGAAGAGGTTCTGCATAATACCGGCTTATTCGCAATGACGAATAGCGACGGTTTGCTTCGATTATGATGACGACTGTTATTATGTCCTGATTAAGCGTCATTTCGCTCTTAGTTGAGGTACGAAACGGGTATTCGCAATGACGAACAGCGATGGTTTGCTTCGATTATGATGACGCCTTTTGCAATTTCGCAATGCATACACAATATCCCGAAACTGTTAAATGTTATTTATTTTTCACCCCGTATCAAAACGGTGTTCAGGTCTTTGACGTCCAAATTTTCCAGAAATGTCAGTTCTTCTGCTGGAATGTCTTCGGCAAATTCTTTGATTTCTATATTTTTAAATCCGTAAACTGTAAGTTTTCTTACGTAATCGGTTTTGGAGCATATACCCGCTTTAAACCGGCTAAGGCAGTTGGAAACAATGTCGTAAATATAAAAAACGCCGCCGGGTTTAAGAGTCCTGTATATTTCGGAGAACAGGTTTTCGTTCGGAAGCCGGTTCACCAGCTTGTTATAAATCAGGGCGTCGGAAATATTGGCTCCCAGAGGAAGGAATTTTGAAGAAGATACTTCACGGAAAGACACATTCTTACAGCCGTTTTTTTCTACATTATACCGTGCCTTGTACATCATCGCCGGCGAAAAATCTACTCCGATAACTTTGCCCTTCGTCCCGGTTTTTTTGCTTTCCATCAATATTTCATAGCCCAAATTCGAGACCAGATTCACGACAATGGAACCCTTGTCTATTTCGACATATTCGAATGGAATATTATATTTCGAAGGCGGAATATGAACATTCTCAGCGCCTTTATCCGTATTACCGGAAAGCGAACATGAATAGTCATTGCAACTATATTGTTGTCCGTATCCAAACAGTCCTTTCAAATATTTCAGTTTCATACATATAATCTCCCTTGACGGCAATTAAACAATTCTGATGTAATAATGTTCAATGCGTACTCATACAAAATCCGGTTAACAGCGTCCTTCCTGATAAATAATACTTTTTTTCATACTTTTGCGCCGGTATTTAATTAGAAACAGTATGCTAAAGAAAAGAATTATACCCTGTCTGGATGTAAAAGACGGCAGAACCGTCAAGGGGACGAACTTCATCGACCTCAAAGACGCCGGCGATCCCGTGGAGCTGGCGAAAAAATATGTGGAACAGGGAGCCGACGAACTGGTTTTCCTCGATATCACGGCAACAATCGAAGGCAGGAAAACCTTTGCCCGACTGGTCGAACGCATTGCGGAAGAGATTAATATTCCCTTCACTGTCGGCGGCGGGATCAATTCGCTGAAAGATGCGGAAACCGTTATCCGCGCAGGCGCCGACAAGGTCAGCGTCAATTCGGCTGCCGTAAAAAGACCCGCCCTTGTCTCGGAAATAGCTGCGGAATTCGGAAAACAGTGCACTGTCGTGGCGATAGACACAAAGTATGACAATCACTCGTGGAGGGTCTTTGTCAATGGCGGACGCACTCCGACGGGGATAAATACCATGCAGTGGGCTTTGACCGTCGAAAAGCTCGGCGCCGGGGAAATACTCCTGACGTCAATGAACAACGACGGCATGCGCAACGGATTTGCAATCGACATAACCGCCGACATAAGCGCCGTCCTCGATATTCCCGTCATAGCTTCGGGAGGAGCGGGAAAGCTCGAAGACTTTTACGAAGTGTTCCGCGGTACGGGGGCAAGCGCCGCCCTTGCAGCGGGGATTTTCCATTACGGGCTTGTGGATATCCCCGATTTAAAAGACTATCTGTACGGAAAATCAATAGCAGTAAGAAGAGTTTAAGGTAAAAAAAGCAATATGGAATTGAATTTAGAAGACGTCTGGAGAGCCTTTATCATGACTTCGATAGCAGGACTGTCAACGGGTATCGGCAGTTTTATTTCCCTGCTGGCGAAAAGGACGAATACCAAATTCCTGTGCGCTTCGCTCGGCTTTTCCGCCGGCGTGATGATTTACATTTCATTCATGGAAATGATGCCTGAATCCAGGCATGCGCTTATATCCGCATTCGGCAGCAGATACGGCGAGCTGTACATGCTGTTTGCCTTTTTCGGAGGCATGGCTTTGATTGCCGCGATTGACCTTCTTGTGCCCAAGGCAAACAATCCGCACGAACTGCTCGGCGTCGAGGAGATGGACAAAAGAACAAGCTTGGGAAGGACGGGAATCGTCGTTGCCATGTCCATTGCCATTCACAATTTTCCCGAAGGCATCGCGACGTTCACCTCCGCGCTTAGCGAGCTTGACATCGCCATTCCCATTACCGTAGCCATTGCCATTCACAACATTCCCGAAGGCATTGCCGTCGCCGTCCCGATATATCATGCCACCGGAAGCAGGAAAAAAGCGTTCTGGCTGTCGTTTGCTTCGGGACTGTCCGAGCCTCTGGGCGCGCTGATCGCCTTCCTTTTCCTGATGCCCTACTGGTCGCCGGTGATAAACGGGATAGTGCTGGGGGCGGTTTCCGGAATCATGGTGTTCATCTCCCTGGACGAACTGCTGCCAAGCGCCCAGAAGTACGGCGAACATCATGTGTCAATAACAGGTCTGGTGGCAGGAATGGCTTTGATGGGAATCAGCCTGTTTATTTACTGATAATTAAGAATTAAAAATTAAGAATTAAGAATGATATGGAGAAAAAAAGAATAGCGATTTTAGGTTCGACAGGTTCGATCGGGACGCAGACGCTGGAGGTCGTCGCGGAACATCCCGAGCTGTTTTCCGTCGAAGTGCTTACGGCAAACAACAATGCGGAACTGCTTGTCAGGCAGGCAGTCGAATTTCAGCCGGATGCGGTTGTGATAGCCAGTGAAAGTTTATACCGGCAGGTTTCGGACGCCTTAAAGGATTATCCTATAAAAGTGTATGCGGGAAACGATGCTCTGGAACAGATTGTCGATCAGGACAGCATCGACATTGTACTGGTTGCGCTGCTTGGATATTCGGGACTTATGCCGACCATCCGGGCTATAAAAGCCGGCAAAATCATCGCTCTTGCCAACAAGGAAACCCTGGTTGTGGCGGGCGAGCTTGTGACAGGTCTGGCTGCACGGTACAGAGTTCCGATAATTCCCGTCGATTCGGAACATTCGGCAATTTTTCAATGCCTGGCGGGAGAATATTCAGCCATAGACAGGATATACCTGACCGCTTCGGGAGGTCCATTCCTGAATCTTCCCGAAGAAAAACTCGCGTACGTTACAAGAGAGGACGCGCTGAAACATCCCCGCTGGAACATGGGCGCCAAGATAACCGTCGATTCCGCAACAATGATGAACAAGGGCTTTGAAGTCATTGAAGCGCACTGGCTTTTCGCGGTTCCGGCATGTGACATCAGGGCGCTTGTACATCCCCAGTCGATAATCCATTCGATGGTGCAGTTCAGGGACGGCGCAATAAAAGCCCAGCTCGGAGAACCAAGCATGAAAATCCCGATACAGTATGCCCTTACATACCCCGACCGAATGGAATGCAAGGTTAAAAGGGTGGATTTCGCCGATTATCCGGCATTGACATTCGCCGAGCCTGACTTCAAAAAGTTCCCCTGCCTCGATATCGCATACAATGCTCTTCGCGCCGGAGGAACAATACCCTGCATCATGAACGCGGCAAACGAAATAGCGGTACAGGCGTTCCTGGATGGGAAACTGAAGTACCCCGGCATATACGCCCTGATATCGGAAACAATAGAGACAACAGCCTTTATCGCCAAGCCGTCCCTGGACGACTATATGGAAACGGATGCAATGGCGAGACATAATGCAATGAAAATATTGGGCGGAATGTGAACTGGAGTAAAGCAGTAACAAAGATACAGGGCGGGAAATCTGTCGAAGCGCAAGTCCCCGTTATTATATCGGCAAGCCGCGCTACCGATATCCCGGCGTTTTATTCCGACTGGTTTTTCGGACGGCTTAAGGAAGGCTACGTAAAATGGACAAATCCGTTTAACAGAACGCCCCTGTATGTTTCCTTTCAAAATACGCGGCTGATTGTTTTCTGGTCAAAGAACTTTAAGCCCCTTATTAAGCATTTGGATTATTTGAATGACAGGGGGATTAATTACTATTTCCAGTTTACGCTGAATGATTACGATGCGGAGAAATTAGAGCCGCGAGTTCCAGATGTTCAGTCAAGGATTGAGACGTTTATTGAACTGTCCGGAAAAGCGGGAAAAGAAAAAGTAATCTGGCGTTTCGACCCTCTAATATTAACGGACAGGACTGGAGTTGACGAACTGCTGCGAAAAGTTGAACGCACAGGCAACCAGCTGAAAAACTGTACCGACAAACTTGTTTTCAGCTTCGCCGACATCAAAATCTACAGGAAGGTTCGGAACAGTTTGCGAAGCAGTTCCATTCCGTATCATGAATTTAACGAACAGACAATGACCGAATTTGCCGCAGGTCTCCAACAGCTGAACAGGAACTGGAATTTTGAACTGGCAAGCTGCGCCGAGCAAATCCCCCTCGAAAGATACGGTATTGCGCACAACAAATGTATTGACGACGATTTAATAATAAGGCTTTTCCCGCACGATAAGGCGCTTATGGATTTCCTGGGCGTAAAAATAACTCCGCCCGA
>JAISDR010000047.1 GCA_031264645.1 Prevotellaceae bacterium
TCCACACGGAAATATTTGCTTTGAGGATGCGCGAAGACAAGGGCGCATACCGAAGACGCCGGCTGAATCATAAAGCTTTCCGTCAGCTTTACGCCGATACTTTTTTCAGCGTCCAGCAATGCGAACAGCTCTTTTTTCTCGCTGTGGTCGGGCGAAGTCGGATAGCCCGGAGCGGGGCGGATACCTGCGTAAGCGCCTTTATGCAAATCGGATATGCTCAGGTTTTCATCTCCGGCATATCCCCAGTATTTTACCCTGATTTCCCTGTGAACATATTCCGCAAAAGCTTCGGCAAGGCGGTCGGCAAGAGCCTTAGCCATTATCGCCGAATAGTCGTCGTCCTGAAATTCCTGCAGCAGTTTTTCCAGTCCGGTTCCGGCAGTAACGGCGAAAGCTCCCAGCCAGTCTTTCAGTCCGGAACTTTCGGAAGCAATGAAGTCGGACAGGCAAATATTCGGCAATCCCCTGTTATCTATCTGATTTCGCAAATTATGGAAGACATACTCCCTGTCGGCGAGCACAATGATATCGTCTCCAAGGCTTTTGGCTGGATAAATCCCGAAAACCGCCGAGGGACGGACGTATTTTTCCATACGGTCAAGCATCGCCCGGGCTTCGTTCCAGAGCTTTTTCGCCTCGCCGCCGTAATCGGGACTGTCCAGTATTTCGGGATAGCGACCCTTCAGCTGCCACAGCATAAAGAAAAAGTCCCAGTTGATATATTTCCTTAATTCCGACACGCTTGCACGCAGCACATACGTCCCCTGCACGAGAGGCGGCGCGGGCGGCTGGGTTTGCCAGTCTGTTTTAAAGGCGTTTGCGCGCGCCTGCTCGATTGAGAGATATTTGACAACCTGCCGCTGAGCGCTGTACGTGTCGCTTAACTGCTTGTATTCCTGTCTTGTTTTTTCCACAAATTCATTCTTTCCTTCGGACAGTAGCGCTCCGGCAACGGGAACGCTTCGCGACGCATCCTTAACCTGAATGACGGGACCGCTGTATGCGGGACATATTTTCATGGCTGTGTGAAGTTTGGACGTCGTGGCGCCGCCGACCAGCAGGGGGATTTTCAGCCCGTGCAGTTCCATTTCGGCGGCGACGTGTATCATTTCTTCCAGCGAAGGAGTTATCAGACCGCTAAGTCCGACGATATCGACTTTCTTCTCGATAGCCGTTTCGATGATTTCGCGGGACGGTATCATCACTCCCATATCAATGATTTCGTAATTGTTGCACGAAAGGACAACGGCGACGATATTTTTCCCTATATCGTGGACGTCGCCCTTGACCGTGGCAAGCAGGATTTTGCCGGCGCTCTTCCCCGTCCCGGATTTCTGGGCTTCGATGACCGGCTGGAGACAGGCTACGGCGCGTTTCATCACGCGGGCGCTCTTCACCACCTGCGGCAGAAACATTTTCCCTGCGCCGAACAGGTCGCCGACCCTGTTCATTCCGTCCATCAGCGGACCTTCGATAATTTCAATCGCCCTCTCGTATTTACGCAGCGCTTCGTCCATGTCTTCGGCGACAAAGGCGTCCTGTCCCTTTATCAGGGAAGTCGCAATCCGTTCCTCGAGAGGCAGTTCATTCCTGTTGACCGAAGATTTTGAATGCTGTCCGGCGTCGGAATCCCTGAGTTTGCCGGCTGCTTCGATAAGGCGTTCCGTGGCGTCCTTTCTGCGATTGAGAACTGTGTCTTCCACAAGTTCGAGCAGGTCTTTCGGAATTTCGTCGTAGACCTGCAGCATTCCCGCGTTTACTATCCCCATATCCATTCCCGCTTTGACCGCATGATACAGGAATACGGAATGCATCGCTTCGCGCACCGCGTTGTTCCCTCTGAACGAGAACGAAAGGTTGCTTACTCCTCCGCTGACCTTGGCATACGGAAGATTTTCCTTAATCCAGCCTACCGTGTCGATAAAGTCCACGGCATAGTTGTCGTGCTCTTCGATTCCCGTCGCAATGCTGAGTATGTTGGGGTCGAAGATTATATCCTGCGGCGGGAAATTCAGTTCGTTCACCAGAATATCGTAGGCTCGGCTGCATATTTCCGTTCTTCGCGCAAAGGAATCAGCCTGACCCTTTTCGTCGAAAGCCATCACTACGGCGGCGGCGCCATATTCCCTGATTTTTGCAGCCCGCTGCCTGAATACCGCCTCGCCTTCCTTCAGACTGATTGAATTTACTATCGACTTGCCCTGAACGCATTTCAGCCCGGACTCAATTACTTCCCATTTCGACGAATCTATCATCACGGGGAGCTTGATTATGTCGGGTTCGGACGATATGGTGTTGAGAAAGCGAATCATGCACTTTTCGGCGTCGAGCATTGCGTCGTCCATATTCACGTCTATGACCAGCGCACCGTTTTCGACCTGTTCGCGAACGGTTTCAATCGCCTCGTCGTAGTTTTCCTCGCGTATAAGCCGCGCAAACTTTCTGGAACCGGCAACATTAGCTCTTTCGCCGATGTTTACAAAATTCATTTCCGGAGTGAGAATCAGCTCGTCCAGACCGCTCAGGTGCAGGTATCCCTTCTCCCTGCCGGACAATTGTACGGGGACTCTCACGCTCTTCGCCTTCGCCGCAATGTTTCCGATGGCGCGGATGTGGTCGGGCGTCGTGCCGCAGCATCCTCCGACAATATTCACCCATCCGCTGTCGATGAACTCAGCCATGCTGGCAGCCATCGTTTCCGGCGTTTCCTCGTACTGTCCAAACTGGTTGGGCAAGCCCGCATTAGGGTGTACGCTTACGTAACATGTTGCAATTGAAGACAGCTGCTCGACATAAGGCTTCATCTGTTCAGCTCCCAGGGCGCAGTTTATGCCTATGCTGAACAGGTTGAAATGCGATACGGAGCAGAAGAAGGATTCGACGGTCTGTCCCGAGAGGGTACGTCCGCTGCGGTCTGTGATTGTTGCAGATACCATTACCGGAATTTCCCGCCCTCGCTCGCGCTGAATTTCCGACACGGCATACAGTGCGGCTTTGACGTTCAGCGTATCAAACGCCGTCTCGACAAGCAGCACATCGACGCCTCCGTCGCACAAGCCTCTTATCTGCTCCGAATAAGCCTCCGCCAGCATGTCGAAGGTAACCGCCCTGAACGCGGGATTGTTGATGTCCGGCGAAAGCGAGGCGGTTCTGTTTGTCGGACCAATGGAGCCGGCAACAAAACGCGGTTTCCCGGGATTCCTCATCGTGTATGTATCAGCCGTTTCCCTTGCTATTCGGGCTGCTTCGAAATTTATCCTGTACACATATTCCTCGAGCGCATAGTCTGCCTGCGAGATTCTGTTGGCGCTGAAAGTGTTTGTCTCCACTATGTCGGCGCCAACGTCAAAATATGCTTCGTGAATGCTTTTGATTATGTCGGGACGGGTTAAGGACAGTATGTCGTAATTCCCTTTCAGTGGTATATTGCTGTTTTTAATAATGTCGCCGTGAAAATCTTCTTCCAAAAGACTGTATTTCTGCATCATTGTCCCCGTAGCTCCGTCCAGTACCAGAATGCGTTTTCCAATTTCGCTCCTTATGTTCAATATCATATTTAAATAAAATAAAGCGCAAAGATAAG
>JAISDR010000052.1 GCA_031264645.1 Prevotellaceae bacterium
TTCCGTTGCGCGCTGTTTTGCCGGTTAAGCGACAGCGTCAGGCTGTTCAGGTCGGCTTTACCGATGATAAAGCGTTCCTTGGTAGCGTCGTATGCAACGGTAGCCAGATTCAGCGCTTCTTCGGCGCTGTTTATCAAATCCTGCTGGATATTGAAATCGTTAACAGTCATAATCACATCCTGTTCGAGTTTCTGTTCCTTTTGCTGTATTGATATTTTGGTAACGTTCAGATTGTTTCGCGCCATGTTTGCACGTCCCTTTTTGACGCCCCAGTCGATAAGCGGAATACTCAGTCCCACACTGATAACGTCCTGCTGGAGCGGGCTTTTGTATGCATCCGAAAAATTGGGCGCAACCTGATTGAATCCCACGCTGACCGAGAAACTTGCGTCGAAATTCGAACTCTTTGTCGTCCTGTCCACCTCCCTTTCAGCTTCGAACAATTCCTGCGAATAGCTAAGAAAATCAGGATTATATTCCTGTGCATACTTCAGAGCCTGTTCGGGAGATATCGTAATGTCAGCCGGTCTGCCGGGCAGTTCGAGCGTCACATCCGTATTCTTGTCGATATTCAGGAAAGAGATGAAATTGAACATTGCCCGTTTCAGGCTTATCTCCGCGTTTTTGAGCGAATTGCGGGCGTTTACGATGTCCAGTTTCAGAGTAAGCAGGTCGGCGTTTGAGATTGAAGCAATCTTTTGCCGTTCCTGTCCGATGCGGTAAAGAACGTCGGACGATTCGACATTGTCCTTAGCCATGTCGTATTCCATCTGAGCCATGGCTAAAGCGAAGAAATACTGTATTGCCGATTCGGATATTTCCTCGCGCGAATACAGGAACTGCGTTTTCGCCTTTTCGAACTTCAGCGGCTCTATTTTCTTTTCCCACTTGAAGCTGTTGAATCCGAAAAGAGGCTGTGAATAGCCAATCCGGATGGGCACGGAAGTAAACTGCGAATAGTTGTTGTCGCCGTAGTTATGCATGTATCCGAGTTCCGAATCGACGAAAAACGTTCCTCCGGTCAAGTCGAAATTCTGGCGTATGGAAAGGTTTCCGTACGAGTACAGCGACTGCTGCTGCCGGTAGACGTCGATATTTTCGTACGAATCGTAGCGTCTCGTGAAATCGCGGCGGTATTGCAGGGGCGTCGTCTGCAAATTCAGGGAAGGCAGTCGCGCAGCCCTGAACGAACGGTATGCCCAGTAGCTTGACAGGTACATGTTTTGAATTATAAACGCCTGCAGCGAGCTGTCTACGGCAACTTCGATTGATTCGGTGAGACTGAATTTCTTTGTCGATTGAGCGAAAGTATCTGCCCAAAAGAAAATTACCAGTACCGACAAAACAATTTTATTCATATCTTTTCTTCTTTAGATTTCAGTTCCTTTTTTCTATATATCCACCAGTAAACCATCGGAACGACAAACAGGCTGACGGGTGTTCCCATAATCATTCCGCCGATAGTTGCCACAGCGAGGGGCTTTTCCAGCTGCGAGCCCAGGTCGCTGGTAAACAGCAGCGGAACCATGCAGACAATGGAGGTCAAGCTCGTCATTATGATGGCTTTCAGACGGCGGCGTCCGGCTTCGTGAATGGCTGCCATCAGCGAATATCCCTCCCTGCGAAGCTGGTTCATCACGTCCACTTTCAGTATGGAGTCGTTGATAATGATACCCGAAGTAACCACAAGTCCTATGGCTGACATCAGGTTCAGCGAATGACCGGTAACAAGCAGCAGCGCAAGGGCAAACGTTATGTCAATCGGGATTTCGAAAAGGATAATCAGCGGCTGCTTGAAGTTCTCGAACTGCGACGAGAGGATGAAAAACATCAGCAAAACGGAGATAAACAGAATGACAATCATCTCGTTAATCATTTTCTTGTTGGAGAAGAAAGTCCCCGAAAAATCGACCTCCCAGTCCGTGTCGCCGATATTGTCCTGCGTTACGGTCTCGATGATTTTATCCGGACTGTCCGTTTCGTAATAATAAAAAGGTATATATTCCCCGGCTTTTCCCGCCACAATCGTTTTCAGGTCTTCGGAACGGCTGACGCTTACAAAAGTCGACAGCGCCAGCTTGTTCCGGCTTTTGTCGTCGTTTTCCGAAATTTCTATCAGGGTCTCGTCGATGATTTCCTGAACGGTCTTTTCGTCGTCGCCCAGAATAATCGGCAGATACTGCTGCTGAGACCGCAGGGTCGCAAACCTGTTTTCCTTGAAAGCCGTGCGCAGGGTGCGGGCAATCAAGTCGTACGTAATCTTGTAGAGCAGGAGCTTCTCGCGGTCGATACGCAGGTTCAGCTGGTGCAGGAATGAATTTCCGACAGGCGTTTCTCCCGTTATCTGTTCGATATTCCGCTCCAGACCGCGGATAATGTCGGAGTTTATTTCCCGCGCCTTGTTGACGGTATAGTATTCCACGACAAGGTCAGCCTCGCCGGTCGAAAATATTTTCTCGAATATCGTCCCCACAGGCTCGAAAGAGACTATGGCGCCGGGATACGTTTTTGACATGTATTCCGTTACCCTGTCCTTGAGGTCGGGAATTTCCCTTGCCGTCTTTGTTCGGACATAAAACTCCGATTCGGACGAAGTCTGTTCCTTTTCGCGATTCAGCAGGAATTGCTGCTGTCCGGTCAGGGTCGAATTTTCTTCCGAAATCCCTGAAAGCATTTTGGATAAATCCAGACAGCGGTCATAGTTTTCCTGCAAGTGAATATTCTGATTCCAGTCGATTTTAACGAGTACTTCGCTCTGGTTTATATCCGGCATTTTTTCCTTCGGTATAATCCAGAACAGCCAGGCGCACAGCGGGAGCGTCGCAAACATCATGGCGAGCGTCAGGACTTTGTGCGAAAACACCCAGTTGATTCCAATGTCATAAAGCCGGAATGCAAGAGCTTCTTTCGGCTCTTTTTCAGGCTTGAAGCCGGACGTCTCCATGTCAGGCTCGACTCCGGACTTCCGGATTCGGAAGCAGTTTTTCTGCGAAACCGGCGGAATATGCGCGGCATTCCGGCAGAATAGATTACCTTGTAAAGCACGGGTATAAAGACGATTCCGGTAAGGTATGAAACCATCAAGCCTACAGTTACGGAAAACGCCTGGTCGAAAAATATGGCTCCCGCCATCCCGCTAAGGAAAATCAGGGGCGCGAACACCGAGATGTTTGTCAATGCGGAGCTTAGCATCGGTATTGCGATTTCCTTTGTTCCCGATGCACAGGCGTCCGGCAATGGAAACCTGCGCCGGTGCTGCCCGATGTTGTCGCCTACCACTATGGAATTGTCAATCATGTTTCCCGAAGCAAGTATCAGCCCGGTGAGCGACACGACATTAAGCGAAATATGAAACAGATAGAAGAAAAGCAGACTGATAACCAGCGAAACAAACAGCCCCAGACCGATAATCACCGACAGCCTGCCGTCCTTGAGGAACACGACCGAGACCAGAAATACAAAGATAAACGCCAGTAATAAATTCTGCTGCAGGTTCGAGATGGTATAGTCCAGCAACTCGGTTTGATTCTGTGTAACGTTGAACTCAATTTCGGGGAAATCGCGCCTGAAGCGTTCTACTTCGTCATTCATAGCCTTTTGCATGCTGCTCATATTCTCTTCCGACTGTTTGATTATCGAAAGGACAATCGAGCGTTTACCGTTATATATAGCCATTCCCTTTTCCTTTTCGGGGACGGTTTCCACTTTGGCGAAGTCCCGGAGCTGGTAGATGCGGTCGTTTTTGCGGATATAGATATTGCGGATATCCTCTATCGTCCTGAGAATCGACGAGAAGCGGATGACGTATTCGTAGTACCCGTCGCGGACGGTCATGTTTCCCGGCTCGACATTGTTGCTGTTGAGCGCCGACTCGACGTCCGAGAGGCTCAGTCCGCTGACGTCCATCAAAGTCCGGTCGGGCGAGATAAGCACCTGCCTCTTCATCAATCCCGAAATGTCAACCATTGCCACCTGCGACAGCTGCTCGAAACGGCGCCGGATGACGGTCTCGGCAAACTCGCTCAGTTCAATGAACTTGGAGACGTCCGTGTTTTCGAAACCGACGTCGGAACGCAGCGTCAGGTTAAGGTTGAATACGGGAATATCCGTCGCGCTTGCCTTGATTACCCGCGGACGTTCGATTTCGCGCGGGAGGTATCCCATTGCCTGGTCAATCTTTTCATTGACTTCGATAAAGGACAGGTCGGTATTTGCTCCATACTCGAAAGTCAGGAAAATGACGGCGCTTCCGTCGCGGGTTTCACTGCGGATATCTCGCAGCTTGCTTACCTGCATCAGCTGCTGGCGCACAGGACGTACGGTAGTGTTTTCCAGTTCGCGTGCAGAAGAATTTTGTCCCGAAATCTGCACTGTAATCTCCGGAATCGCAATATCCGGCAGAAGTGAGACGGGAATGTTCATGTAAGTGATGATTCCCAGTATAAAAAACGCTGTGAACACCATCATTACAGAGGTCGGACGCTGAATAAAATACTTAAACATAAGTTAAGAACTAAGAGTTAAGAACTAAGAGTTTGACTGACGTTGGCTGTGTAATTTTCCCTTTACTTTTCATATCATTTTACAATTTTAGTGTTTTCTTTATTTTTAAGAGTTTTAATAGTCGCGACAAGCATGGATGTTAATTCATTGCAGTCGACAATCAAATTCTCATACAGATTTGTTTCGATATAATCTGTTGCATGAAGTAATTCCAGCCAGTAAACAGTTTCGTTAGCTTCTTTAAGGGCAATACTGAATTTACTGATGAAATCGGCATCGCTTTGGGC
Organism: Prevotellaceae bacterium; assembly: GCA_031264645.1. GTDB lineage: Bacteria > Bacteroidota > Bacteroidia > Bacteroidales > UBA932 > JAIRLF01. The sequence goes on from JAISDR010000052.1 coordinate 4,791, forward strand.
ATATTCCGCTTCATGAATCGAAGCGCCAATCGCAGTTCCGCTTCTCAGAACTTGCTTGGAAAGTACATATTCGTTTTTATCATGAAGAAACTGCGAAAGCTTCACAATCCTCAAAGCAAACGCCAAACTTTTATCCCTTAATACAGACCTTTTTTTCATGTTCTTATTATTTAGATATTGTTTTTAACTCTTAACTTTTTAACTCCCAAAAACTCTTAGTTCTTAGTTCTTA
>JAISDR010000091.1 GCA_031264645.1 Prevotellaceae bacterium
TAAATCCGAAGGCAAAACAGTTTACTGTTCCTCAGATATTATTGAATCATGCTTTGGCAGGCACAAAGAACTGATAAAGAACAATAAATCGGTTGGCATAAGCGATTTATGTCTGTGCAGAGCTGCTATAATGGGTAATAATGATTTGATTGATACTAAAAAAGCAATGGAAAGAAATAAAATCAGGAATATAAAAGAATGGAGTAAGGAAAAGATTCCGACAACCCTGTTCGCTCAAAAAAGAAATTTAATGAAAAAATGTGGGGGACCTTATTCTTATTAATATACTGATTAGTGACACCCAACCCTGCGGGACTTGGCGATCATTACCGGTATCTTGCGGGCGAGACTGTGGACGGAGACTGTAGACTGTCAATCACCACGACGACGAAAGTCCTGCAGGGACGATACTTTATTAACCGTATGCTTTAGCTTACGGAAATGTCCAGCAACTGTAGCCGCAGACCTCGCATAGATTCAGTTTATAGGTATGGCAATCAAATGGAACAAAGCTGATTACGCTCTGTTAGGGCTTGATGGTGAGAGTATGTCTTCCACACAGGGCGTTGCCACTGTGCTAATGATGCCACCCTTTCAGGGTTTTTAGATTGCCTGTCTTGTTTTCTATAATAATACAACCCTTCGGGTTTTTAGATTGCCTGTCTTGTTTTCTATAATAATATCAACCATTCAGGGTTTTTAGATTGCCTGTCTTGTTTTTCTACAATAATATCAACCCTGCGGGTTTTTAGCTCTTAGCTCTAAAAGCAACAAATTACGGCGAGCGAGGCTGCCGTAATTTGCACTTCTTTTTATCTTTAACTGAAAATTTCTTCTAAACTATCTGCTTTCCCGGATAAGGGTAACAACATTTTTGATTGTTCTTGTTGAACCGTCTGACAGTTTCAATTTCAGAACATACGGATATGTTCCGGGGGGCGCTTTATTGCCTCTGTAGGTTCCGTCCCAGCCTGATTCGCCGTAATACATGGGATTGCCCCAGCGGTTGAATACTTCGAGATGAAACTCTCTGTTTCTGAATTTCTCGCCGCCAAGGAAGACGTCGTTTATTCCGTCGCCGTCGGGGGTGAACACATCCGGGAACGGCACGCGCACAATCACGTTAGTGTCGGCTCGGACAATACAGTTGTTGACGTCTGTCGCGATAATTTCTACAAAATCCTCGACGCCTGAGAATGCCAGAGCGTTAAGTACGATTTCGTTCCTTGTGCTGTCGCCGCCAAGGTAATATCTGTTCAAATTAGTATTGTTCAGAATGAACGAGTAATACTGGAAAGAATACTCGCTGGTATCCACTGTGATGGTAATCCGGTCGTCCATACCGTATTCTTTATTCGATCTCAGGTTTGTAATATCGTCGGGCGAATAATGCACTTCGAGCACGGATTTCGGATAAACCGTAATATTGATACTGTCCGGATATTTGCGAATACCATCGCTGGTTATTTTATTTATAATCACGTAGTATGTACGGCTGCCGGCGCTGTCTAACTTCACAGGCGTATCGCCGTGTCCGACGATGCCTTCCTTTGCTTCCTTGTCGCGGTTTTCGCGGGTGTCATACACGTCCACGTCAACCCAGTCGTCCTGCATGCGGTTCTCTTTCTTCCATTTCCAGGGACCGTTCGGATCGCTCGGATCGCTCGGGTCGTTTTCTCCAGGCACGGCATACGTAAACAGGAGGTCTGCGACAGTAACCGGCTTGCTAAATTCATGTCTGCCCTGCGGGTTCATGTCTACAGCGACGCCGGGAGCTAATGGATTGCCGTCATAACAGAAATAATGGTCGGTATCAAGTCCGCCGGCAACAGGTTCCAGACAGCCGGACGATCCGATATACAGATTCAGCACGAAGCGCGTATTGTTTTTTATACCGCAATAGTCTTTCGCGGATGTAAAGTAGAAATAGAACTTGTACATTCCCGTATCGGCTACCGAAACTGGCGGAGTAAAAATATTGCCGTTGGTATACTCCCGTTCCTTTATATTTGCATCCTTTACGCTGGCTTTCCCATTGTATGGAACGCCGTTATGGTCGCCCCAGTATCCGTTGCCGGGAGAGACATACATATTCGCCGCCTTGAACAGGTCAACGGGAATAACCTTGCCGCAACGAAAAATATACTGCGGCTCATATACCGTATATACCATGGAATCTATTTGCGGCTGCTGCTGTCCCTGCAGTACGCCTGACGCTAACAGAAACAGAAACAGAAAGGCTAATTTATATTTTTGTATATATGCAGTCATAATATCTTTACTTTTCATTATTAATTATTTTTAAATTCCGTGTCTCTTTCGATATTTCGAGTAACCTCCACTGTTATTTCCATTTTGCCCTTCATGCACGTATCATTGCGTCCGGAGGAATAACAGAAAGTATATGTTTCCTTTTCGTTTGCCGGATTAAACAGGTCAGTCATATTCACTATGCCCGTTCTGCTTATTTCCGCAACGACTTCAGCGGGTACAGTGATTGTGGCTCCATTATTGTTAACCGGATCGTCGCACAGCTCAAAGTTACCGCTGGCGCCGGCAATACCCATAATCTGGAACAGGTCGACATGCGAGGCATAATCGTCGGTGTAGCAGATTACTATTCTGCGAGCCGTATCGCTGCCGATGCTGTCTACCGTCGAGATATACAGATCGCCGGAATACACTCCGCAATCGGACTTCACGTCGTAATGGTACCTCATTATGGTATCCTTCTCCGGAGGCAGTTCTACCGCTGAGCGGAGCATGTAGTTTTGGGGATTGCTTATCGCTGCCGCATCGCCGTCAAACCATGTAACGGTCGCATTGCCAATGCTCGACAGTCCCGGCACATACCGCGACAGGTCAAGCTGAACGCCGTAAGAAAACTGCGACTTGCATATCTTTATTTCGGAATTGGACGCCGCAAAATCAAGCATCCTGAGACCGAACACCGTCTGCGAACCCTGTATCAGGCACAGCGAATCTACGGCAGCATTGACGTCGTAACGGTACTGATAGAGCGAACCCGGATTCATCTCCGAGAGATCCGCCGCTCCGTAAAGCATTTCCACAAAATCGCCTTCAGAATTTTTTTCGTACCATATTCCGGAGGTCAGGGGAACTGTAAATCCGAAGATTGAGGACAGCTCGACTACGCCGGACATCAGATTGCGGCACACGTCCTGTTCCTTTTCTACAAATGTACTGTTGAAGCCTGTCTTGCTGAAATTGAAGGTCAGCAGGGTAAAGGTGTCTTTTGCCATGCAGTCCTTATAGCTGTATTTAAATACCACGCTGTCTACATTCATCATCTCCACAGCTTCGAGATTAATTACCGCTCTGCCGGTGTCTTCCTGAACCCAGATTTCCCCCGGATAGAGAAGCTGTCCCCGGTATTCGATTGACCATTTGCCGTTCGGCATGGACGAGCCTAAATAGCCAAAGAGCCTGGTATCGAACTTGGGCCATGTTTCGCTGACAAGACGTAGCGCGTCGGTACAGAACGATATGCTTTTATTGGGAATAGCGTACTCTCCCCCTTCGCGCACCCTGACCGTATGGGTTAAGGAGGCGGTATCTTCGGGACATCTGTATACCGAAGATTTCAGTTCGGAGTATTTCCCGCGAAATTCGCCGGAATTATCGTTTATGACATACTGATAAGTGGTGTTCCCCACTTGAGACAGTCCCGCTTCAAACGGCATTTCTACAGGCTTACCCTCGCGGAAATAGGATATTGTCCAGCCCATCTCATCGAGGAAATACCTTATCTCGTGAGGAATGAAATCATTAAAGTTAACAGACGCCGTCTCTCCCGGGCAAACATTCGTAAGCGCAGGAAATCCCGTGGGCTGGGGAACAAGATACACCCGGACGACAGACTGTTCATCCTTGAGCATACCGCAAAAACCTTCGTTATCGGTGGAAATAAATATATACTCGTAAATTCCTGCAGGTTTGCCTGCAACGTTCAGGACGCCTTTGACATTATCCTCAATAACAATATCGCTGTTCGGATCCGGCAGATGACTGCCGTCGGTATGCCTGCCCGGCTTAACCTGTACAAAATAACCGTGTCCTCCCTGTACCACAGTCTTA
>JAISDR010000168.1 GCA_031264645.1 Prevotellaceae bacterium
ATTCCGTACAGTTGCGCCATATAAATAGCCGGACAGTTATTCGGCAAACCTTTATCTTTCATATATTTCATCAGAGCGAGGATGCTTTCTTCATTATGCGTTCCACAAAAGACATGTATCCGCTCATGATTTTCCACCGATATCCTGAGAGCTTCGTTAAAAGCATCGTCGGTATCCTTTTTTGTCGGATATACCGGCGAAGGGTAACCGCCGTCCAAGGCTCGTGCGCGTTCTTTTTCCATATAAGCGCCACGCACATATTTGATACCTGTAACTATATTGTTTCGCTTTGAAAATTCTATCAAATGTTGCAGGTAATCAAGCCTGTCGTGACGATACATCTGTAATGTTGCGTATACAACAGCTGTTTTCCTGTTGTATTTCAGCATCATGTCTTCAGTAACATCGTCAATAGCCTTCTGAAACCAGTAATCTTCGGCGTCAATCATTATTGGTTTTCCGGCTTTAACGGCTTCTGCACAAAGAGCGTCGATGCGTTGCAGAAAATTGTTGTACGATATCTGTTCTTCCGGCGTCAGAGCTTCGCCGGACGATACTTTTTTCAGGACATTATGCGTTGTCAGCGCCGTGGGTTTGAAGACACTGAAAGGAATAGCTTCATATTTTCCGGAATTTATAACGGAATGTTTCAATTCCTGAAATGTTTTATTTATTTCCGATTCTTTTTCGACTGCTTCGATTGAAAAATCCAAAACGGACTTGACGTTTTCTGCCATCATTTTATTCATTGCCGGAAAACATTCTTCAATCGTTTCTCCTCCAACAAAATGCCTGTACAAAGTTGGTTTTACCGCCCATGTAATCGGCAATCGTATTTTTAATGCCAGATTACTCATAAAACCAAGTATACAAACCATAAACGGTGATTTTATCATCGAGAATAAAAATTTTGCATTTTTAAGCTCTTTGTCGCTTTTGGTTTTAAATGCTATTTCGATATTGTTCAGGTCAAGCATTTTTAAGGCATTAATGTTTTAAGTTTATCTTTAAGTTTTTCGCCTTTAAGATTTACATCAATCACTTTTCCTTCCTTGTCCAGTAACACAGTGAAAGGAATTCCTTTAATACGGTATTTAATAACGGCTTCGGAATCCCATTCTTTGAGATCCGACATTTGAGGCCATGTTATACCGTCGTCGCTGATTCCTTTAATCCATGCTTCCCTGTCGCTGTCCAGAGACACGCCTATAATTTCGAAACCTTTATTTTTGTATTCCTTATATAAAGCCACAACATTGGGATTCTCTTGACGGCAGTAACCACACCATGAAGCCCAGAAATCTATAAAGACATATTTTCCTTTCCCGACATAATCGGATAAGGAAATATTCTTGCCGTCAGGAGTTTTCATTGTCATATCCCGATACATTTCTCCTATGCTTAGTTCTTTAAACTTCATTCGGCTAAGTTCTTTCGAAATTAAATTTCCCAAAGCGCTGCGTTTCACATTTTCTTCAAGCTTATCATAAATGCTTTGAATTGTTTCTTCGCTGCCTCCCAGGGACAGTACGCCGCTTATCAAAATGTAGGCGGAAAGGAGTGTTCCCGGATTTTCTTCAAGAAATTTAACGGAAATTTGCAGCATCTCCTGCTGTAATGCTTTATATCTCTCACTTACTTCCTGTTGCAGTTTCTCTGTTGGCTCCTGCGAATTGACATACTGCATAAATTCAGTCATCTTACTTCTAACTTGGTCAATATTTTCGTCATACAGTTTGGACAGATCGTTTAACTTAGTCCCCGTAGCAATACTTTTGTTGATATCTTCGGGAATATTAAGTTTTATATCTCCATTTTCAACAAAAATATTTACGAAAGGTTGATTATCAATAGACAGCAAAGCCATGTACGAAGAATCCGTTTTACCTCTAAACTCAAATTTTCCATTTTTTATAACAGCAGAATCGAATGTTTTCAGCTCAGACATCCTCATGTACCACAAGGTATTTTCCAAATAAATCGTTTTTTCGTCCATGGAATTGGAAGAAATTCGTCCCGTTATTTTGTATGAAGGCTCATTATTGCATGCCGAAAACAATAAAAACATGGACACTATTAAATATAACTTTTTCATTATTATAAATATATACTAATTAATACTGGCGTAAAGATAATGCTTTTTTATAATTCGAAGCAGAATTAACTGGATTGAGGAGCAATTCAAATTGTCGCGGAAATAAGTAAGTATTTCGGACGGAACGATGAAAGTTCACGAAACTGTCCGTCCGATGGGAGTGCAGAGCGAATCGTTTTTTATGTGCAATTACTGGCTGGGACATTATCCGCACAATCAAGAAAAATGGCGGATGAACGACTGGTGCTGTGGCCAAGCGCTATTCTTTGCAAATCTGGACAAATGAAATTTGTAATTTTGGATCAGTTTAGCTCGGATCTGAGACATCTGAGCCCTGATGCGTGAAGGCGTCGGACAGAAAGGTCTTCCGAACAATCAGAAATACAACGAAGGAGGCACGCTGTCCAAACCGCCGGAAGTGAAGTAAACGTGAAATCGTCGAAACGTTTTTGGAGAGCATTAAAAATGCAGAAATACGGGGTATCAAACACTTTCCAAACGGCAAAATCGGGCTTTTTGAATACAGATTTTCTCTTTGTATCAATTTGGTTTTAAGGATAATATTGAACAGTTCAAAAAAAACTTATTGCAGTTAAGATTTTTTATATACTTTTGCCCCCCGTGATGATTTATTAAGTTCATCTAAAATGAATGTTTTATATGCTATGAATGTTTTGGTTTTAAATTGTGGCAGTTCTTCGATAAAGTATCAGTTGCTGAATATGTCTGGCGACAGCAAGGAAGTTTTGGCAAAAGGTATAGTCGAAAGAGTGGGACTTCCCGAAGGATTTTTGACGCATAAACCTCTTGGAAAAGACAGTTTTACATTGACCCGCGCATTTCCGGGACATGTGGACGGAATCAACGCAATACTGGATGCTTTAACTGATACACAGCATGGAGTTTTAACGGACATACACCGGATTGACGCCGTAGGTCATCGCGTTGCTCATGGAGGCGAATATTTTTCGGGAAGCGTCATTATTGACGGACAGGTAAAAGCCAATATCGAAAAATGTTCCGATCTGGCTCCCCTGCATAATCCCGCAAATCTGAAAGGAATCGTTTCGATGGAAAAACTTTTGCCCAATACGCCGCAGGTTGCCGTTTTCGATACCTCTTTTCACCAGACAATTCCGGAGAAAGCTTATCTGTACGGCGTTCCATACGAATATTATCAGGAGTACAAAATACGCAGATACGGATTTCACGGAACAAGTCACAGATTTGTCGCCGAAAAAGCCTGTAAACTGGCAGATTTGGACATAAACAATTCAAAAATCGTTACATGCCACATGGGTAACGGAGTGTCTGTAACTGCAATAAAGAATGGCAAGTCAATTGATACTTCGATGGGCTTTACTCCTTTGGAAGGCTCGGTAATGGGAACCCGCAGCGGAGATATTGACGCCGGAATCGTTACATATTTGCAGGAAAAAAGGAATTTATCCCCTGTCGAAATCAATAATTTCCTTAACAAGGAGTGCGGACTTTTCGGCATATCAGGCGTTTCATCGGACATGCGCGACCTTTGGAAAGAATATGCGCAGAAGGGCAATCAGAGAGCGAAACTTGCTATAGACATATTTATATACAGAATAGCGAAATATGTCGGAGCATACGCTGTCGCAATGAACGGTCTGGACATGATTGTATATACCGGAGGAATAGGAGAAAACGACTGGAATGTAAGGCTCGGAATATCCGAATATCTTGACTTTATGGGAGCGAAGATAGATAAAGCGGTAAATGATCATCTTCGTACGGACAGGGTAATCAGCCTTCCCGAATCGAAAATAAAAATAGTGCTTGCCGAAACAGACGAAGAATTGGTAATAGCAACAGATACAGTTAATATCATAACAAAAAACAGTTTGAAATGATAACATCTTTTGACGCAATTTTTGAACATATCAAAACCAAGCCGAAAAAACGCTTGATTGCAGCGTATGCAAATGATTCGCATACAATTGGAGCAGTCAGTCTGGCAATAGATGCAGGCATTGTGGATGCAACTTTGGTGGGCGACGCGAAGACTATCAAGCATGTTTGTGAAACGATTGAAATAGATTATACTAAGTTTAATATAGTACAGGAAGCGGACGAAAACAGGGCGACAATGACTGCCGTCGAATTTGTCAGCAAGGGCGAAGGCGATATCCTGATGAAGGGATTATGCAGCACCGACAAGTATATGAGGGCTATTCTCAATAAGGATATTGGACTGCTGCCTCCGAAAGGAATACTCAGCCATATCACTTTGATGAGTTCTCCCGCGTATCATAAATTGCTGCTGTTTAGCGATATTGCGGTTATTCCCGCTCCGGATCTGAAACAGAAGACGGCAATGTGCGGATACCTTATAAAAGCGGCAAAATCTTTGGGAATCGAAAAGCCCAAAGTGGCGATTATTGCGGCAACCGAGCAAATGTCTCCCGGAATGCAGGCATGTGTAGATGCTGCGATTCTCTCGAAAATGGCGGACAGGGGTCAGATAGCAGGCGCTTATGTTGACGGACCTTTGGCTGTTGATGTGGCTATAGATAAGGAAGCTAAGGAAATCAAAAAAGTTTCGGGACCTGTAGCAGCCGACGCCGACTGTCTGCTGTTTCCAAACATCGAAGCAGGAAATGTGTTTTATAAAACAGTTGGGAAATTTACAAATTCCCAGCTTGCGGCAATGGTTGTAGGGGCAAATGCTCCCTGTGTCCTCTCTTCAAGAGGCGATACTACAGAGACAAAACTCAATTCAATAGCCCTGGCAGCGTTGAATTGTTAAAGAAATAAGTCCATCGGGGTGTGGCGCAGTTGGCTAGCGCGCTACGTTCGGGACGTAGAGGCCGAAGGTTCGAGTCCTTTCACCCCGACAA
>JAISDR010000170.1 GCA_031264645.1 Prevotellaceae bacterium
GTAACGAAAGTCGTCAAATCGCGATTATTGACGCCGACCACATTGACGAAAGTATTAAGGCAGTTTAGTTCCTGTTCGTTATGTATTTCCAGCAGCACTTCGAGATTGAGCGAACGGGCAAACTCCGCAAGTTCACCGCATTTGTGGGGAGTCATGGCTGCGGCAATAAGCAGGATCACGTCCGCTCCCGCAATTCTTGCCTCGCAAATCTGGTACGGATCAATAATGAAATCCTTTCGCAACAAAGGAACGGCGGAGACTTTCCGTGCGATAACGAGGTCATTGAGCGAGCCGCCGAAATAGTCGCGGTCGGTAAGTACCGATATTGCCGCCGCTCCAGCCGCGGAATATCCTCCGACAATGGTTTCCGCATCTGCCCCGGCATTGAAAAAACCTTTCGAGGGAGAACGGCGCTTGAACTCTGCAATTATATGGTTATCCGAGTTTTTTAACGATTCTGAAAACGACAGCACAGAACGCCTTATCGATTTTGCTTCCTCAAAAACGTCCTCAAACACACGAGTTCTGATATTTGCTTCAATCTCTGTTTGTTTTGTAGCTAAAATTCTGTTTAAGATATTCATCACGAGTTTATTTCAACAAATTTTCTGAAAGATTTCAAAGCCTTGCCGCTGTCGATGGATTCGCGCGCAATGGCAATACACTCGGAAATATCAAGTCCGGGATTTATTGTATTGACAGCAAATGCAGCATTGGCGACCACAGCGTTTTTCTGTTCTTCGCTCGCCTGATTTTCAAGTATCCTGTCGAAAATAGCAGCAGCTTCGCCGACCGTAGCGCCGCCGTAGAGAGCCTTTTCCGAAGCGCGTTTAAATCCCAGCTGTTCGGGAGTATATATTGTCTCGCCCCTGTTGTCGAAGCATTTAAATTCGGACGTGAGCGATATTTCGTCATATCCGTCCAGAGAGTTCACAACCACAAAATCGTTTCCGGTTTGCTGATACAGGTAATAGTACAGCCTTGCAAGTTTAAGACTGTAAACGCCGAGCATCTGACGTTTCGGCAGAGTAGGGTTTACCAGAGGTCCGAGCATGTTGAAAAACGTCCTTACCGCAAGATTTTTACGGACGGGAGCCACTATCTTCAGGGCAGGATTGAAAAACTGCGCATGAAGGTAGGACATGTTACACTCGTCCAGCGAGCGGCGCATCAGGTCTACGTCCTGCGTAAATTTTACTCCATGATATTCTATCACATTCGAAGCCCCGCTGACCGAAGTCGAGCCGTAGTTACCGTGTTTCACGACATTATACCCTGCGCCAGCAAGCGTAAAACAGGCAGCCGTCGAGATATTGAACGTATTCTTATTGTCGCCGCCCGTACCTACGATATCAATAGCGTTATAGTCCGCCAGGTCAACAGGCACGCGCAGTTCGAGCAGTGCGTCGCGAAAGCCCGACAATTCGTCAATAGTAATACTGCGCATCAAAAACACAGTGATAAAAGCGGCTATCTGGCTTTCGTTATATTCTCCATGAGCCATGCGTATCAGGACATTGCGCGACTCTTCGCGATCGAGGTTCTGATGTTCAAACAGTCTGTATAATAAATTTTTCATTGCTAATTAAATGAGTTTAACCAGTTTTTCAATATTGATGTTCCGATGGGCGTCAAGACCGATTCGGGGTGGAACTGTACCCCGCGGACGTCGTATTTTCGATGAGCCAGCGCCATTATATTGTTTTCCGAATCTATAGCGGTTATCTTCAAGTCGCTCGGGAAATTCTCACGGCTCACAATCCACGAATGGTATCGTCCGGCTTCGAAACGGCGTTCCAGTCCGGCAAACAAAGGATCGTCCTCGACAATCTGCACCTCGCTGCTTACGCCGTGATACACGTTTTTCAAGTTTTCGAGCTTGCCTCCAAACGCCTCCCCGATAGCCTGCTCGCCCAAACAAACGCCAAAAATGCTCTTGGTCGGCGCATAAGTCCTGATCAGCTCAAGCAGGATACCGCTTTCGGAGGGTATTCCCGGACCGGGCGAAAGAATAATCTTGTCGTATTTATCAACCTCCTCAAGAGCGATACAGTCATTCCGCGCCACATCGACCCCGTAACCCAAACGACCGACGGCATGCACCAGATTGTAGGTAAACGAATCGTAGTTATCAAACACTAATATTTTCATTGTCTTTTATATTAATTCTTAACTCTTAACTTTTAACTCCACTATTAGTTCTTAGTTTTTAGTTCTTAACTCCAAAGCGGTGTCTATCCAGATAGTAACCGGTCCGTCGTTAATCAGAGAGACTTGCATATCCGCGCCAAATTCGCCCGTCTGTATTTCAAATTCGGAATACTGTTGAAGTCTGGCGATAAACTGTTCGTAAAGCGGTTTGGCGATTGCTGGATTTGCCGCCCTGATATACGAGGGACGGTTTCCCTTTTTTGTCTGCGCATGCAGAGTAAACTGACTGATTACAAGAAATTCCCCCTTAATATCGCTTATCGAAAGATTCATCACGCCCTTGTCGTCATCGAAAATTCGCAGTTTCGAAACTTTCGCCGCCGCAGCATCCAAATCGACTGAAGTATCGCTTTCCTCGAAACTCACGAAAAGCAACAGTCCAAGGCGTATCTGTCCGATTGTTTTGCCCCCGACGGCAACAGACGCTTCCTTAACTCTCTGAATCAGTACCCGCATCAGCCAAACAGTGAGAAAACAATTGCCGTTATTCCTGCTATCGCGCAATAAATCGCAAACCAGTATAATTTTACCTGACTGACCAGCTTAATCATAAGTTTACAGGCAAGCAAACCCGAAATATACGCTCCGACAAAACCGATTATCGAAGGAAATACTGCAAGTTTGGATAATTCGCCGCTTGTCAAATCCAGAAACGCCTCGCCCAAAATGGGTACAAGCACCATCAGGAATGAGAACTTTGCGATTTCGCTCCTGTTGTTTCCCAACAATAATCCCGCGGATATTGTGCTGCCCGAACGCGAAAGTCCGGGAAGAACGGCGCAAGCCTGCGCAAGACCGATCACAAAAGCATTGCCGTATGAAATCGGTTTATCTCCTTTCTTTGCGAAATGCGAAATCAGCAGCAGTACGGCAGTCAGCACAAGCATGGAACCCACAAGCGCCGGTCCCTTGCCGAAAAGAGCTTCAACTTCTTCCTTAAAGAAAAGTCCGACAACCAGAATAGGAATCATGGACACGGCTATTTTCAGTATGTATTCCGTTTCCGGATTGTATTTGAACTTGAAAAATCCGGAAAACAGTTTGACGATATCAGTCCTGAACACTGTCAGCGTACTGAGCACTGTAGCAGCGTGTACCAGAACTTCGAATGTCGTTCCTCCGCTGTTTTTTATTACCAGTATATCTTTGGACAGCAATAAATGTCCGCTGCTGCTTACCGGAAGAAATTCGGTAAGTCCCTGCACTATGCCCAGTATAAGCGCTTCCCACCATTCCATTATGTTCATATCCGGTTATTTTTTAGAATCATCGGATTTGGGTTTCTTCATTATCGCATACACTTCGAATGCAAACCCGAAAATCACTACTATCGAAGACAGTGAAATGCGCCTGAAACTGAACAGTTTTTCTTCGTTAAACACGTTCGGATCGTCGGAACCGCCTCCGACCATCAGGATAAATCCCAGAACGATGATCCCCAAACCAATAAGCATGAGTTTGTAATTTTCCTTAGGGATTGCGAAGCCTGTTTTTTGAGCAGCTGTTTCTTCCCTTTCTGACTTTAATATTTTCTTTGCCATATTTTTTTTATAATATTAATTATCCTTCCCACAAATCGTCGGCGCCGATTTTTGTATATCTTGTTACTATTATATATGTTGAAATGAAGCTTATAAGAGATCCCAATACCAGCATCATGGCAAACAGTGCGCCGAACATTTTTGCATCCGTGAGTTCAAGTATATTGGAGAAATCATTTTTCAGGAACAGAATCAGTCCCAGTAAAAGGATGATGGCTATAAAGCCCGCAATAAGCCCCTGCCAGACGCTTGCGGCAAGAAATGGCGTCCGGATGAATGTGGTGTTCGCCCCGACAAGCTTCATTGTGTTAATCAGGAAACGCTTTGAGTAAATCGCCAGACGGATGGTGTTGTTTATCAGAAATACGGATATGAACAACAGCAGCGCGACAAAAATGAGCAGGATGATGCTTACGTTTTTGGTGTTTTCGGCAACCTGCTCGAAAAGCGGCTTGTGATACGTGGCATTTCTAACTCCCTCTATATTTTCCAGTTCCCGTATAGCCTTTTCTATTCCTTCCGGCGAAAAGTAGTCGCTTTTCAGGTTGATTTCAATCTGCGACGGCAAAGGGTTTTCGCCAAGCAATTTTATGAAATTTTCGCCAAGTTCGACGCTCATTTCCTTTGCAGCGTCGTCCCTGGACTTGTATTTCGCCCTGTCTACAAAATCTTTCAGTTCAATTATTGCCAGAACACGCATGGCGCCCCTGTCGCTTATGGTATCTTCCAGATTTATCGAAACGGTTATCTGGTCGCGTATTGTCTCCGGCAAACGGTTCAGGTTATATACCAAAATCCCGACAACTCCCAGCAAAAACAATACTAATGACGTACTTATGAGCGAAGAAAGATACGAAGTACGCAACCTGTTTGTAACAAATTTCTTTAATTTCAACGACATATACCTTAAAAAAAACTGCGGCAAAGGTAATTATTTTTTCTAAATATGATATACATAATGCG
>JAISDR010000192.1 GCA_031264645.1 Prevotellaceae bacterium
AAAAGAGCATATTTATGAAAGCAATTAAAATTGTACTGACATGCCTGCTGTTTGCCGGCTGTTCGCTGGAAACGAAAAAAGAAAAGATTGCGCTGGACTATTCCTTGCCCGCAAGCGAATACAGGACACGCCTGCAGTCGAGTGATCCGGCCACATGGAAACCCGTTGCCTTCAAGGTAACAACGCCGTCGGAAGGCGTCGCCGTTTCCGAAAAGGGACTGTTCAAATCCGCGCTGGAGCTGAACATTTCCTATCTGCTAAATTCCTTTTCGGTAAACCATATGCTGGAGCCTTTCCGCATCAGGGCGGGAAAGGAATTTGAACCCGATTCGGTCAAGCAGGTCGGGTTTTGGGATACACATTTAAGAGGGTCGAGCGCCGGACGGTTTCTGATGGGCGCCGGAAACACGCTTCGCTGGATGGAGCATCCCGAACTGAAAAAACGCCTTAACGAGCTGGTTGACGGTATCGACGACTGTAGCGAACCCGGAGGCTACATCCTGCCCTATCATCCCGACAGCACCCGCAGCGAAGAACCCAACTACGCCCGCGCATGGCTGACTCACGGACTGATTGATGCCGCAATCGCCGGAAATCCGAAGGCTTACGGCCTGCTGCGCGGACATGCCGACTGGTTCAACCACTGGGACGACATGCTGCCAAAACTGCTGCACTGGGACTACAACAGTCATCAGGGACACATCGCCAGCACGCGAACATATCTCTCGCCCGTCGGCAAACCGGAAGACTTGCAGGTTGCCGAAAAGTATTACGTCTGCGACTGGTGGATGGACGATCTTGCTGCCGGACGCGACGAGGCCGTATGGCAGTATCCACTTCAGGATCCGCACAGCTATCTGATCACAAGTTTCGAAGCCTACCTCGACCACTATCTCGCTACCGGCGACAAGACTTATCTCGACGCCATGCTCGGCGCCTGGCAGCTGATTCACGACAAGTGGGAACATCCCGGTGGAAGCATCGCTATCTGCGAAGGCAAGTGGAGCGCCGACGAGCATGGCAACCGCAGTCGCGGAAAAGACGATCACGCACATCCGCCACATTCCTACTATCTCACTTCTTACGGACATACGGGCGAGACCTGCGGAAGCGTGTTCTGGATAAAGTTCAATCAGCGGTTTCACCATCTGTTTCCAAATCAGGAAAAGTACGTTGCCGAAATCGAAAAGTCCATCTACAACGTCATTCTGGCCAATCAGAAGGACAACGGGTATATCCGCTATCACGCCAGAATGCAGGGCAAAAAGGAAAATCCGCGAAGAGTTGAAAACACATGCTGCGAAGGACAGGGAACACGCCTCCTTGGTTCGCTCCCCGAATACATCTATTCCATCGCTTCCGACGGCCTGTACGTCAATCTTTACGAGCCTTCGACAATCAACTGGAAAGTGAAGGAACAGCCCGTAAGCCTCACTCTCGACGGCAGTTTCCCCTTCAGTCCGGAGGTAAGCCTGACATTAGCCGCGCCGTCTCCCGTAAAGATGAATCTTCGGGTAAGGATACCCTCGTGGGCATCGCAAAAGGTGGAAATATCCGTAAACGGCAAAAAATACACGACCGGCAAGCCCGGCAGCTATGCGGAACTTTCGCGCAAGTGGGCTGACGGCGACAGGGTCGATTTTACACTGCCGCTCAATCATCGGGTTACACAGTACAGCGGCGTCGATACCGTTGCCGGATATGAACGTTATGCTGTGGAATACGGGCCAATACTCCTTGCTTCCATTGGCGGCGACAAGGCTCCTCATGAGTTTGAATCCCTGAATTTCGAGGAACAGCTGATTCCCGACGCGTCTAAACCCCTGCATTTTTCGATAGCGGGCGATACCCTTCACACGTTCATGCCTTACTGGTTGATTTCGACTCAGGTTTTTTCAGTTTTTCCGCTTGTAAAGGCAGACGCCGATGCAGAGAAGTAGAATTTTAAATAATTAAAACAGATATATTATATAATAGTATGAAGACAAATTTAGCAGTTTTATCATTGTTTACACTGTGCTGGGCATACAGCAGTTGCCAGTCCACAGATCTGAAACAGCCCGCGCTGCTTGGCGGGAAACCCCTGCCCGAATCGTACAGCAGTCCCGACGGATGCACGATCGGAAAGGACGGATACTTATACGTATCAATCAATCAGGTTGCATCCGGATGGAAATATCCGGCCAAAATCGCACGGATTTCGCCGGAAGATGCACTTGAAGACTTCTTCGTGCTGCCCGTCAACGGCAAAACGGGAAAAGCTTCGCCGCTGGGACTTGTTTTTGCTGAGGACGGCAACCTGTATGTCTCCGACAACCAGTCGTTCTGTACCGCCGAGGCAAATCAGGCAGGCGTCATCAGGGTAGTAATGGAAAACGGGAAACCGCAGCGCGGAGAGTTGGTTGTGAACGGAATGAATGCTTCCAACGGCATCGCCAGCCGCGGCAATTACCTCTACGTAGCCGAAACGAACCTGGGCGCTTCCGACAAATACATGAGCGGCGTGTATCGCTTCACGCTCGACGAACTGTCTGGCAGCGACACTCTGACTGTTACCGGAGTGAACGACCCGCACCTCATCCTTTCATTTGAAACTAAAAACAGGGAACAGGCCGTGGGCGCTAACGGAATAGGACTCGACTCGAAAGGCTGTCTGTACGTAAATAATTTTGGCGACGTGGAGGTAATGAAATACACTTTCGACGCGCAGGGAATGATACTGACTTCCGAAGTATTCTGCCGTCCCGAAGGAGCGCTGAGCCTTGACGGGATGCAGATCGACAGCGACGACAATCTCTGGATAGCCGATTTTGCCGGTAACGCCGTACTGACGGTAGATACGAAAACCCGTGCCTCGCGGATAGTCGCCAAAAGCAAAGCTTTCGAGACCGGCGCTAACGGCGAACTCGACACTCCTTCCGAATGTATCCGACGGGGAGACAGGGTGTATGTGTCGAACATCGACCTCGACGCTGGAAAGCAGGCTGCCGATCCGATACAGACAATTTCCGTTATCCTGCTAAAGTAATCATAATGGAAACAGACGTGCAAAAGTACTCGGGAATGGGAATAGCGTCGTTTGTGCTTGGAACGGTGAGCATAACCGGTTTTTTTAATCTCAGTATGACTTTGGGAGTGATAATAAATTCCGGCGTTGACAAAGGTTCCATTCTGCCGATAGTAACAGGATTGCTTGGTATTTTCTACATACTGTGCGCCGCTGTCGGTATCGGACTGGGCATAGCCGAATGCTGTGCAAAAAACAGAAGAAATGTATTCGCAATTTTAGGGGTAATATTTTCCGCTATTCCGATTCTTCTGTTTGCCATTGTTATAGGGATGAATTTTCACAAATTGTAAAACACCGAAACAGGAGAAATTTTGTACAGTTGAGCTTGTTTTGTTAGGAAACTGCCCCCGCACGGCGTAGCGTCTTTGCTCGAAGACGCTACGTCGTGCGGGGGATTTAATTTCTTTGTTCACCTTCGAAAATCCTCTTAATTTCTCTGTCGAAATCAGAAATTCTGAACGCAGTCGCTTTTGAAGAATTTACCCGATAACCTACTGAAATAATTGCGTCAAGATTGTAAAAGTCTATAGCTTCGCTAACTTCGCCTCTGAAGCCTCGATTTACGACAATTTCCATTTTGGAAACAGTCGTATTTTCATGTAATTCGCCTTCTTCAAAGATATTTTTAATGTGTTTGCTGATTGCAGGAACTTGTACGCCAAACAGAGTAGCCATAGCCTTTTGCGTCAGCCAGATTGTCTCGTCTTTTACAACCACATCTACTTTTATGTTTTCCTGCGGCGTGTTATAAATCAAAAATTGAAGTTCTTT
>JAISDR010000199.1 GCA_031264645.1 Prevotellaceae bacterium
GACCTCATCCTCTCCGGACGGAAAGAATCAACCGTAAACACCCTCCACAACTCCCTGACAACCATAGAACTGTTAGACGAAATACGCCGCCAGCTAAACGTCCGCTTCCCCGCCGACAAGGCATAAATGATTTTACGCTTACCCCGATTATTTCGAAAGGCCGGACTGCTTCGGAGAAAACAGACGTGATGCATCGCAATAAACCCAGAATGTCCGTTAGCGCATTGATTGATTCCTTTCCGGAAAAAGGCCAACACCCAACGGGTATTGGTCTCCTGCACGCTACGGGAAGCAAATACCCAACGGGTATTGGCCCCCTGCACGCTACGGGAGGCAAATACCCAACGGGTATTGGCTCCCTGCACGCTACGAGAGGCAAATACCCAACGGGTATTGGCTCCCTGCACGCTACGGGAGGCAAATACCCAATGGGTATTGGTCTCCTGCACGCTACGGGAAGCAAATACCCAACGGGTACCGGCTTCCTGCACGCTGCAGGAGGCCGGTACCCGCGGCAGATTGTCTCCCGAAACTTCCGGAGAGGAATCAATGAATGTTCCAATGGACATTTCGGGATAAATTTGTATACAAATACAAGAGACGCGATGCATCGCGTCTCTACGACAATTTTTTCTGTTTTCATCTCACAATTTTAGCCCGCGTGCAGTATCATAACTGTCAATCAAACCAGTTCGTACGGTTGTCTAATTGAATTCGGGTTATCTTTCCGAAAGTCAGCGTATAATTAGCCGAAAAAAACGGATCATAGCCTTCCCATATTACAAAATAAATTTTGGGATAATCCGAAGTGAATGTTGTACTTCTGCCCGGCGCCAGGTCGCCCAGCGGGTCGCGCCGGACGATTTCGTCGTCACTGTTCAGATGGTATACCTCTAAATCCCGCAAGGTATAATCCGAGTTGTTTGTCACTTCGACTGTTGCCGACTCAACCTCGTCGTCCTTGTTACATGCTGAAAATACACTTGCCCCCAACACAATAAAGCACATCCATACATAAATCAATTTCATCTTTTCCATACTTATCATTATTTAAAATTATAAATCATATTTATTTAGGCGTTTCCGGTTCCTTCTCCAATTCATCCCAATCAATGCCGGACAAATCTACTGCCGGTTCGGAGCTTTTCAACTCAGCAATGTCGTCAAGCATCCGGATTTTGTCCGGAGGCGGGACAATGCTTTCGTCCATGGGCAAGATGATGGCCTCTTCGGTCGAACCTTCCTGACGGCTGTCGCGCATTTGTTTCAGTTCTTTAGTTTGCGCTTTCAGGGCGTTTACAATGTCTTTGAACTCGTGATAAGCCATATAAACAATCAGAGGGCCACCTTTCAAACATTTGGTATAGCCGAATGCAAGCAGGGGGTTACTGACAAGCGAGAGACCGGCATTCGTCGTGGCAAGAGTGACATTGGCGGCATCCAGGATGATATTGCTTCCCGCCAATGCCGTTTCTGCGCCCTGCAGGATAGCGCCTCCCACATTCTTGGCATTGCCTTCTTCATCAAGTGCGCGGACGACCATGCATTTTTCGGTCGGCGAATAGAGCGTATCAAGCGAATAGAAATGAATGGATTCCTCGTAGGACTGGATTTCTTCCCACAGCGTATCACACATGAGGATATAATTATCCAAATTCTCGTCGCCGCTCAGTTTGGATGGCCGGTAATCGTCCCAGTCAAACTCTTTTTTCTCTTTTTTCGGCTTCTTTTCTTTCTTTTTTTGTTGTGATTCCTGTTTCGGGTTCACTCCGTTTCCGGCTCTTGAAACGGGTATCACAAACGTTGTCGCCATCATCAGGATGACCATTTTAATAACTAATGTTTTCATACTTCTACTTTTTAAAATTGTTTTACTTCTTTTTATTTTTGACATATTTAGTTTGGCTATTCTGTTTCTGTCGTCCTTCTACCGCTTGTTGACGCTGTTGATTATGCGTTTGTGACTCCTTCACTTTCTTTTCCTTTATTTCCTTTATCTCCTTTATCTCTGCCGTCTTTTTCGTCTTCGTTTTCGTCTTTTCCTTTACCTCCTTTACTTCCTTTACTTCCTTTACCTCTTTCGCCTTTTCCTTCTTTTTTCTCTGTAATTCCAGTTTCTGATACACTTCGTTGCCTGCTTTTGCAACGGGCGCCACGAACGTCGTCGCCATCATCAGGACAAGCAGTTTAATAACTAATGCTTTCATGCTTCTATTTTTTTAAAATTATTTTTATACTTCTATTTTTGATCTGATTCGTTTGGCTGAATGTGTTTCCATCGTCTATCTATCGCTTGTTAACGCTGTTCAAGCCTTTAGGATTAATTCTAATTTTCAAATCACTGATTACGTCGTTGTCGGTGGGGACGTAGTCGAAGTCGTCCGAGGCTATGCCGTAATCCTCTCTGCTGGCGACGAAGATGAGCCTGTATATGCTCTCTGCCGTATTCCGGGGCACACTGACCTTAAAGCTGCCGTCGACAGAGGTTTGTCCGAGCAACTTTCGCAACTCCTTCTTTTCCTTGCCCGGACCGGGCATCTCAACGCCGTTGATTTTCTTCAGCTTGTTCTCGTGGGTACAGAGAACAATATAAGTATTCGGAACCGGAAGGTTATTTCCCTGCATGTCCATGCGCGTATTATCGAGGATTTTCCCGGAGACGATGCGTCCGATACTCTCCACAAATTTGTAGTACTCCCGATTATGCTCCAGGCAGTAGGGATCCGCCGGATTATGTTTAAGGATCAGGTTGCGCCACGTGAAAGCCTCGGCCTGACAGTGCATGCAACTGTCGATGAGACCATTCTTGCGGAAATCCAGCGCACGGTTGTATTGGTGGCGGGCGAGCAGGAAGTAGCGATACAAACTATCCATTTGCATGATTTTTTTCTGTTCGTCCGACAGGTCGATAGGTTTGCTGCTGCAATCGTTCGTTTCGACTAATTTTTTGTACACGTCACGGGCTTCGTGATAGACGCCATTCCGGAAGTGTTGCTGCGCCAGTGCGATTTGGTTGTCGTAGCAATTGCGACCGATGACGATGACCGCTATGTCAATACCCTGCTTGGGCGCTAACCGGCCGAGCAGATGCTCGTAAGGCGCTTCGTCGTCGCCGGAGAAGATTTTCAGCTTGTGTTCCCTTTCGCGGTTCTCCGGCGCACTCAGCTCGAAGTAAACTTTATAATCATACGTTTGGTTATCGTTCAACACCGGCCCGACCACTTTTGCGGCTGTAGGTGATTCGACCTTAAGGCTATTAGAAGCGGAAGTAAGCGTGACGAGCGACGTGTTTTCCTCCCGGATAACCGCGTGATCATTTGTCACCCGCACTCTGATATTTCTTACGAATACGTTGTATTCCAATAACTGGCCTTCTTCGATATACACAGACTGAAACTGAGGCGTCACCATCCCTGACAGCGAGATATTGAAGCCAAATTTGTTCTTGTCGTTCACGTCGCAGATGCAGGTGTAGACATACAGGCTGTCGTCCCTTTGCTGCGGCGACTGGACAGTCTCGCCGGCGTTTTCCTTAAACTTCAGATCGGACGAACGGGAAATAAAGTCAACACGCGCCTGCGCCGGTTGTCCGGCGAATGTTTTCTCCCCTGCAACAGGTTCTATCTCTATGACCTGAGCCTCCGCAACGCTCGACGCCAGCCAGATACTCGCGGCGAGCAATATCGTTTTTACTGTGTTTTTACTTTTCATAAATACTATTCTTTAATGAGAAAATCGCCTGTGTCGAAGACTTTTTCCTTCGGCGTTTCGTCATAGGGCTGCCACGTGCGCACATGTATCTGCGGCTTGTTTTCATTCTTGAAGTCCCAGAGGAGGAAAAGATAGCCCTTGTCGCTGTAGCTTCCCGAATTCCAGTGCTGAATCAGCTTGACGCCATAGATTTCGTCTTTCGTTCCGTGCTTGTTTACTTTGACGTCCTCGAACACGACATTGATCCGCGCATTGTTCTGAAAAACACGGGAGAGGCCAGTCAGATACTGCTCTTTGTTCTGGACTTTGTACTCGACGTCCGGCTTGAGCTTGTAGCCGCCTACCCCATCCGCCGGCTTCCTCTCTACTACTTTGCCGGTGATGATCAGGGCGTCGTCGCTGAAGATGTCGCGTATATAGTCGAGGTCCTTGCGGTTGTAGGCCGTCCGGAACTGCTCGACAAACTCGACTACCATCGAGCGCCGGCGCAGGTCGGTTACTTCCAGACCGGTGCGCATGATCTGTGCATACTGGTTCTTACTGATCGCAAAGCACAGGTCGCTGATCCGGCCGGAAGCATCGAAATTAAGTACGAGTTCCTGATATTTGTCTTCGTCGAAACGCTCGCCTTTGCGAGGCTCCATGATGGCCGGAATGTTGCGTATCTGGTAACCGCCGGAAGGAGTATTCAGGCAACGCTCGACGATCTCCAGTTCGTCGCAACGGAAGGGGCATATCTCCCACATCGTCGTCAGGGATGAAACGGCGCTCCTGTCGATCTCGATATTGCCCAGCGAGAGGCTGCGGGCTTCGCCCTGGGCGTTGTTTAATTCCGTTAGCAGCGCGCCGCCGTTTTTTTCCATCTTCGCCTTGATTTGGGAATTGGGCGCGCCGCTTTGGAGGTCAATGCTTGTCGTATACTGCGCCTTCGCCACATGCGCCATGAGCAGGCAGACGCAGCCGACTATCAGCCTGTAATGATAAATACTTTTCTTTTTCATCTGTTTCAATTGTTTTTTATTCGTAAATCGTCAACCATATTTTAGTACAATGGTCGTAACTGTTCAAATTCTCCTTTTCGCCGGTGAGGAAATTCTTGCGTACATTCAGCCCCTTGTCGAATACGGCTTCGATCTTGCCGTTCGAAACGGCAATGATATACCAGGCCGGATTGATATCCGACGTCACCCTGTCCCACATGATCTTGTGAGCCGCCTTCTGTCCCTTGAGATAGTTTTGGAGAGAGGTGAGGTCGGTAGCCGCGACAATATCGGAAATGATCCGCGGCATGGACTGACTTTGCACGGGAGGGGAATGAGTTTCCGGTACGGTTTCCTCAACGGGTTCCGGCTCCAATTCCGGCTCCGGCTCCCTGTCCGTATTCCGGTGGATTTCCATAACTTGATTGCCGGCCGAGATGTTGTCCTTGTCGACATACAGGAATACCCTGTCCATCGTTCCGCGTTTCAGTTTGACTACGGAAGAATTTTTCTTGATGTTGTTTACGATAATGGTTTCCGCATCCTGCAAGGATTCGCGTTCGCTGATCACGCGCCGGATTTCCGATTCGATAATGGTTTCCGCAGCCAGCAGGGCCTCTTCGGGCGTATCGGCGATTCCTTCGCCGTAAATATACCGGGAGTTTTTCTTGATGCTTGCAATCTTCGTCTTCTCTTCCGCGTAATCTACCTGTCCGTACATCTGGAAAGCGAAAAGCGCCAGCCAGATCATCCATATACTTTTTCTTTTCATTGTTCACTTGTTTTTAATATGATTACTGATGTTCATTCCGGTCTTCATAGAGGGTAGCAATATTCCGGATGGGAATGTAAGGGTACAGCGTAACGATGACCGGAATATCGTCCCGCCGAAACGCTTCCGTCGGAAATTTGAAATAAAGCAGATGCTTATACATCAAATCCCGGTTTACATACATGACCGTTCCTGTAAATTCCCTGTCCGTCGCTGTCTCCAATCCCACGTAAGCTTTGCATTTCTGCGCTTTCATGTAGGCGCACAGGCGGTTCGCTTCCAGTGAAAACTCATCGGCAAGGCGATACCCCATGACCGTCAGTTGCAGTTTGTTTTTCCGCTTCATTTCGTCGGCGTTCGCAAAGAGGTTCAACAGTGATTCTGCGCCCATATCCTCGTGAAAAACGTATTCGTAGCCCGTTCCGGTACGGTACAGAAAACGGCCGCTCCTCATCTGCGGAATCAGATATGTATCGTCTATCTCCTCACGGACATCCCACGCTTGAATGTATGGAAAGGGCAGCCAAGCCGATCCGGCATTGCCGGAAGCCGTTTCTCTGCCGGTCTCCGGGCAGAGAAATGTTTCCAATTCCTTTCGGAAGCCTTCGGCCAGTTCCTTCTTGTCCCTGCCCAGAATCAGGTCGTACTGCTTTGGAAAGGACAGTTCCACATCTTCATGTTCCAGCGCCCACCGTATCCGAAAATGAGACGAATCTCCGGTCAGTGTGAAAGGCGACAGACTGTCAATAGGCTGGAGGATGAGGGACAACGATCGTTTGCCGTCAAGGAAATTACGCCCGTTTACGTTCAGGGTCACAAAATCTTCGCGCAGCAGATAACGCTGTTCAGCAGGGTTGCGTTTCAAGAGCAACGCCAGCAGGTAACGTTCGACGAAGCCGTATATCGGACGGGCAAAATCCCTGTCCATCGTTTGAGGAAAGAGGAGCAGGCCCATGTCCAGCAGGGTTGAATCCGCCATCTCCACGCGCAACTGTTTGCCCGGACAGAGCGCACCCAAATCCCGGATTCCCGCCCTCTCTATCTGCAACCCCCGCGCCTGTGCATCGGCAAACATGCGTTTCATCGTTTCGCTTCCCGCCTTTACCCGGGCTGCCGCCGGTAACGGCGGCGCCAGGATAAGGAGGCTGATCAACATATAAAAAATGACTCGACACATCATCGCCTTCTTCGTTTTTTACGGTTTCGCAGGTATTCCCGAACTCCCGATCATGATTGTTCCCTTTTGATTTTTCTCCCTGTCATACCATTTTGCCTGAAGCACCTCGTTGTTTTCAAACTGGCCAATCAGGTAGTCGCCCGATGCACCTTCCCGTTGACGGTCGTCCCGGCGGCTGATCCGGCAGGATTTGAAGAATTGAAACGTACCGTTCCCGTTCGCCTTGCTGTCTTTCAGGTCACCCTGATAGTTTCCGTAAGGCGTACTGATCGTACCTGTCCCGTTGCCGTTATCCGTGACATGTCCGGCGTTCAGGGCAGCGGCGATGTCATAACCTTCCGGCGGCACCTCTTCACCGCCTCCCGGTTCGTTACCGCCCGGCGGCAACATCTCCGGCTGACTGACCGTCACCGCGCATTGAGCCGAAACCTTGCCGTCCGGGGAAGAAAGACTGATTCGAACTTCTCCGGCGGCAATGGCCGTAACGGTTCCTTCGCTTACGGTGGCAACGGCGTTGTTGCTACTGTTCCATACCAACCCTTTCGCCGAAGCGCCGTCCGGTTTGACCTTGTACGTCAGCCGACGGGTATCCCCGACTGTCAATGCGACCTTCGATTCGCTTAACGTCAACTCTTTTACGGAAGTATCGGACGACAGGAGAAAATACGTCGAGAGGCCGCCGCCCAATGCGACGACAGCGGCGATAATCCCGATAATCAATCCTTTTTTAGGCCCTCCCCCACCGGTCGAACCTCTTTCTTCCAATTCACTGTTACATTCCGGACATACGAAATCTTCCGTAAAGTCCAGTTCGATCATTTCGTTTCTGTCCGCCTTGGGACAGTTTCCGAAATTGATACATTTGCCTGTTCTTTTTGTAGTACTCATTGTTTATTCATTTTCTTGTTAATTTCTTAATATTTGACCGGCTTCCTTTGCCGCATTTCGGAATTTCACAAAAACGGGATCTCCTGGATTGCTTTTACATTCGGGAAGAACAACCGTATTTATCAGATTTTTAACGGCGTCTTCCAGTTCCGCGCGTTTCGTGACGTGCAGGTATTCGCCTTGCAATGCCACACTGATTTTGGACTTGATTTCCGTTGCAAAATCCTCGTCGACAGCCGGCGATTCAATGATATCGGTCACTTTCTCTCCAAGCGCCAGCGGAGGCAGCGGATAACCGTCTTCGTCTATCTGCGTCATGCACCAGGCTTTCTTGCCCGTGCCGTCGCCCCGATCCTGATAGGCAATATCGTTTTTCACCACGGCAATCAGCATATACGGAAGCGACGAAGCAATCATCGCCTTTCGTTCTTCCTCCTCTTCCGCACGCGTCCTCGTAAACATCTTCGGATACTGCGACCCGTCGCCTTCCAGATGCAATACCAATCGGGCCACTTCGGGATTGTTTCCCCTCAAAACCAAATCGTATTTCTGTTTCAGAATCCGGGCGTCGTTCACCATGCGGATGGAGAAACAGGACGTCAGGTTGATAACCGTGATTTCATTCTTCCGCCGGCTTTTCGTATCTATATAGATGTGCTTGCTCCCGTCGGAATTATGCTTGAACGCATCTACCAGCTTGTCGATAAACTTTGTATTTTCGGGCGACTCCGGAAGGCTGATCAGCGTGCTTTTCATCATGATCAGTGTGCCGGGCTGGGGAGCGTCATTGTTTTTCAATTGCTTGGTAACCTCGCTCTGATCAAACGTCAGGAACACGCCGCTGGATTCCATCACATTTCGTGCAAATTCGTCCAGTTCGGTTTGTTTATCGGAAGAATCATACTGTTCTTTCAGTTTCTCGATGATGTTGATTCCGATAAGTTTCTGCTTTTTGTTTGTTATCAATTCGTTATGCGCCTGAATGGAACTCTCGCGCGCCTTCTGGGAGAAAATATCCATCAGGACGTCTTCGGCGGTATGTTCGTTGAGCCTGGTAAATGTTTTTTCGCTGCCGGCCAGGTCGGCGATCGCATTCCGTATGGATGCGCTTTGAGCCGACTGAATTTGCTGGTCGCGCGTCACCCTGTCCATGAAATTCCGCACTTCCTGCGTATCGTAATATTTCACAACGGTCTCCTTGAACGTTTCGTTTGAAATTTTCTTTTCACGACAGTGGGAAGCGATTTCCTTTTCGGAGGCGGTCAGCGCACTCGTCAGAACGTCCGAAAACCGTTTCACTTCACTGTTGAGCAATTGCATTTCATTGATGGCTTCCGCCAGCAGCTTCTTGGCGAAACGCAGACCCTCCAGCTCCGTCTTTTTGATATACAGTTGTTGCATCAGCGTCGTCTGCGCCTGGAAAAGTTTCTTTCGCTTGCCCAGCAAGTCCGTGAGGACGCCGGAGGAAGCCCAAGCCACTTCATTTTGCTTCTTGACTGCATACATTTTGTCTATCTCTTCAGTTTTGGAGATGATTTTACCGTCGAATGTTTTCAGGCGGTTTTCGGTTTGAGAAATCAGCGTGTCCATCATCCGACCGATTTCATAGACGGACTTTTGCCCGGTTTGCCACTGGCTGAACAAGTCCCGCCCGATCGTATCTGTCACTTCCTTCGCATGTTCCTTGCGTGCCTGTTCCTTGATGTGGTAAAATTCGGGTACGCCCACTTTCCGGAAGTTCTTTTCAAAACGCTCATCGCAGAACTTGGCCAATTCGTTAATAGCGCGGGACGAGTTCTTTTCCCAGGCCACGTTCGCCAGATTGGGAATAATGGCATTCCAGTCGTCCTGAAACGATTTCCATTTCTGTTCTTTCTCGCCAGCCAGGATGGGTAACGAAAGCATCAGATGGGCGTCCGACAGCATCCAGCCGTTCAGCGTGGCCTTGTCGTTTACGAAACTGACGTAATCTTCGTTCTTCGGCTGATCCCGAAAGCCCAGGTCGTCCGACCAGTTGTTATACTTGAATTGCAGCAGGGCCTGCTTGGCAAAAGTGTAGGTGAAATATTCGACGATTTCTTCTTCCGGATTGACGACCCGTTTGATTCCAAATGCGTTGAAACGACGGGTACGAACCGGTTTTTCCCGGTTGGCAATGTCCTGCGTCTTGGCCAGTTCATTTTTCTCCTTTTCGCCGTCCACAATATTTTCCAGCGTGAAAGCATCTTCAAATGCTCGCGTCGTATCGTCCACTTGCAGAAACAGGTAATGGAATATCAAGTCGGAAACGATTTCAGGCAAATCGTCTTTCGTATCTACCGTAATCCCGTTTTCGTTGGCATTGGTAAACAGAAAACAACTGTTGAAAACCCGGTCTACGTCGTCGAGGGGTACCAATTCATATTGCCCGCTGACGTCATGCGGAATAAAGCGTTTTACCTGCAAGGCATTCAATTCCTGCAAGGCCGCAAAACCATTGGCATGATAAAAACCCTTATCCCAGCCGGGTAACGGGGCATGCTCAGGCACCAGACAATATACCAGTATCTTGTACTTCAAGCCCGAACCGATATTCGGCTGATAATGTTTCCGGGTTTGAGCAATCACATCGACGACCGAACCGCTGCCCGTACCACCAGCCAGACCGGCAATGATATGAAACGTCACATCGGTTTTCCCGCTTTTGTTTTTTACTTCCTTGACCTGGTTTTTGAGGACGCTTTCGTATTCATTGACGGCGCAGGAAAAAAGGAACCGTCCCAGGCGGCGGCGCTGTGCTGCAGCGCCATCGTCGCCGATGGAGCCGACTAAGTTGTCCCATATTTTCCGGTCGCCAATCCAACTTTTGATACCGGGATAATTGTCCACATTTTCCAACTGGCTGCCCAGTGAAGCGCCGCGGATAAAGAGAAAATTGTCTCTTCCCAGTTGCGCATTTTCGCCCAATATTTTCCACGTGGGATCATTGGGTTTCATGTTCTCTTTACTTGAATCCACATAGACAAAGCCTAACGGCATTGTTCTCCGGTCTTCGGCGGAAGACACTTCCAGAAAAAAACGTTTCCGGATAGCTTTCAATATATTGCCACCGGTTCCGCCAATACCGATGATTACATGATTTTCGTTTATCGTATTCATTTTTGTAATATTAAATTATATTATTCATGCGAATTAGTAGTTAGTAATTAGGGGCGAAAAATTTTTCGCCCGTACAGGCGAGCAGCCTGCAGTACGAAGCATTTTTCCCAATTTGTTTTGTCCTTCTTGCTTAAGCAAGAAGCATTTTTCTGACCTGTTTTGCCTTTCTTGCTTAAGCAAGAAGCATTTTTCCGGCTTGTTTTGCCCTTCTTGCTTAAGCAAGAAGCATTTTTCCGGCCGATTTTGTCCTTCGTACTTAAGTAAGAAGCATTTTTCCGACCGATTTTGCCCTTCGTACTTAAGTAAGAAGCATTTTTCCAACTTATTTTGTCCTTTAAGCAAGCGCGCAAAGCTTTTCGCAAGCTTGTTTTGTCCTTCGTCGTTACTACTGATTTGCATTATTCAGTTATATTCATTTCTAATACGCAAGTCCTTATAGGCGCAATACCCGATCCATCCGAACGGAACGGACTGTACAAGCAGAAACAGAAAGGCAAGCAGCCAGCGCGTTTTCGCGACCGTTCCCGGAGCCTGTGCAACCAGTTCTTCCCGGATATAACGCGCGGCAAGCGCTACGGCCCTTTCAAGAGGATATCTATCTTTGCCCGTTTCTTTGAAATAAGTCACAATATCCTGTGTGATTGCTTCCTCCGAAAGACCCACTTCGGCATGTACCAGCATATTCAAGTAACGATGATTTGTACGGAATGATCCACAAGCCGCATCCACATACGCAGTAACGCAGGTCTTTGTCATTTCATCCGTATAAATGGGGATGAAACAATTCTCTTCTCCCGGCCTCGCAAGGCCGCGGAATGCATCGGGATTCACCTTTTCTACGGCAAGATAAGCCTGCTCAAAGGTTTCGTTTCCCCATTCATCATCCGTAACAAGCTGTTCTTCCCATTCGTCGACGGTCCGGCATACGATTTCCTCCAGATTGCCGAACGCACGGAACGACAGCGTAAACAAAACGGTCAGAATGACGGCTATCCCGCAAATGAAATGGTGCCGGGGTTTCACATGAAACCGATTGTTCCACAATTTCGTATAATACACGCAAACAAACCAGCATAACGCGGCCAAGCCCAGACTTGCCCATATAATGCCGATCCATTGTTTGCCCGTTAAGTCGGAGATGCACTCCGATAATACATCAAAAAAATCTTTTATCATACTGCTTATCTATTTAAAAAGTTTATAATATAATTAATTCCATACCTGTTGTTTATGTTCATTCCATTACATTTCTTCCATAAATTCCATGAATGAGTTATTCTGACGCCGGCTCTGTTTCGAGGCGTCATTAGCCAGCCAGCATCCCAGCAATAGCAGGCCGGCAGCGATCCAGCCCGTTCGACGCCAGAGATAACGGTTAATTTTGTGTCTCACCTCACGAACATAAAAGGTAATCAGGTCAGTCTGATCGGAAAACGATTGCCGGATCGTTTCCTGTTCCGTTTTCCCGATAAAAGGTTTAAGCATGGGATAGGCGTTCGCCAATTCGTCGCCGAATGTATCCGCCCGTTCCACAGCTATACCGAGCTGTTCGACTTGCCCCACGCTTGGAATATAGCCCTTCAGTTTGAACCCTCCGACCCATAACATCGACTGGAAGGTAAAAAAACAAAAGCCGGCGATTAGCAGAACGATTCCCGCAAGTTTGTGTCCATACCTTGAGTAAATCATCCGGGGAAAATAAACCAGTATCACCGTAAGCAGCAATGCTATCAGCACTCCCCAGAAAACGCTCGCCATCAAATTTCCTATCACTTGAAACATAGTTTTTTGTTTTATTTAATAATATACATATTCAGCCGTCTTGATATACGATGTTGTCTCCACGATTTTCTTTTCATCCGCTTCAAAATCTGTCTTTCGTTCTCAACACAGGTATGTATTAAAAATATAAAATTCGTTTAGAATTTTTTGTATTATTCATGTTTCGTTTCCTTATTATTTACAAACGATCCGGTTTTATGCATTTCCGTTTCATCGGTTATTATGAACCTGTCGGCATCTGTAATTTTTGAAAGCCTTTCACGACCCGCCGGACTGTTTATAACATACCATCGAACTGTTTATAATGCAACCCCGGATCCGGTCAAAACCCGGTCAAGCATGATATTTGTTTTATTCGTGTATCATTCAATAAAAGTTTATTATTCTCTCCCAATGAATCGGTTCATGGAAATACGACGAAGCTACGTGTAGGGAGGGTCGTCTTTCGGATAACCCTCCCTACACGGAATAAGATAAATAATCTGAGGATCGGAACGGCTTTCTACGGCCGATCGGATTTGCAGGTTGATAATTTGCAAATAAAAAAAATACCCGCCGTCATTGTTTTTATGAAAAATGACGACAGGAATATATGGTTTATATGATTCGTTTTTATACCATTCGCATATGCGAATACCGTTTATTATAAGACCTCTCTCTCTCTCTCTCTCTCTCTCTCTCTCTCTCTCTCTCTCTCTCTCTCTCTCTCTCTCTCTCTCTCTCTCTCTCGCTCTCTCTCTCGATCTCGCTCTATCTCTAACT
>JAISDR010000109.1 GCA_031264645.1 Prevotellaceae bacterium
TCTCAAACAGAAAACGGTTTGCGCCCGTTTCCAGTTTTTCCTCCTGCGACCGGTCGCCCAGCCGAATCGTCGCCGATACCGGAGTACCGGAGTATTCCGCCTTCAGTTCGATTTTCTGCGTCGATCCCCTGTCCGACCTGTACAGCGCCGGCAGTACGCGCGTTTCCAGCGTAAGGGAATCCGATTGTCCGCGGGCAATCAAGGTAAACGAAAATGTCCACAGAATAAATAACAAATATCTCTTTAGAGTTTTCATAAAAATATCAATTAAAATCATAAAACAGGAAACAAAGATAGTTCGTATTTTTCTGAACAGCAAAAAAAGTAAATTGAAAGTGTCAAATCTTTATTATCTTTGCGACTTAAAAATATAAAAAGATATTGCCATGTTGAATAGTAAAGAATTGTCTGTCGGCATACAGGATTTTGAAAAATTGCGACTTCGACGCGGGATTAAAAGATTCTGGCGCCAGCGCTCTTAACTCTTAGTTCTTAGTTCTTAACTTCCAATGTTTGGTTCGTCTAATTTCAACTCGGGATGAGCTTGCGATGATTTTTTCAAGACAAATGAAATAACAATTGCGACGCCTGCCAGAGCAATAAAAACCAGTTCGGCAAATATTACGCCTGTCAATGATTCCATGGTTTTCAATATTTTGCCTATTATTATTGGAACCAGCATCAGCCCGATATTCTGAATCCAGAAAATGAGCGAGTAAGCTGTGCCCAGCTTGCTTTCGGGAATTATCTTTGTCACGGCGGGCCACATTGCAGCCGGAACAAGAGAGTATCCCACGCCCAGCAGCGAAAGCCCTACAAATCCGAATACCTGAATCGGCGGGGCAAAGGCAATTATAAGGTGTGCAAGAAGGACGACGACCGAACCGACCATCAGCCATTTGCTCGCCTTTCCCTTGCGATCCATGGTCGAACCGAACAGCGGCGTAAAGACAATGGTAAATATCGGAAGCAGTATCATCATTATTGACGAGGTTTGAAACTCAACTCCAAACAGTGAAACAGCGACTTCGCCGAATCGCGGTTCGAGTATTGCCGCTGCGAAGCGTTTGAAGGAATTTACGCAGCAGTAGAAAAATACGCACAAAAGCGATATCATAATGAAATGTCTGTTTGTGAGTATTCTCCCTATATCGGAAAACTTAAACCTGTCCTCGTCGTTTTCGCCGTTCAAACCGGCGGCGGTCTGCCTGTCCGATTTTTTATCGAACGAAATAAATACAAACCATGTAATAAAACCGACAATCATCAAATACAGACCTATTTCCGACATATTGTTTGATTCGGACAGGGGGATGTTCGCGCCCTGTTTTGCGGATATTATCATCGGCGCCAGGAGTAATGCGATTGCCGTCCCCAGACGCGCCAGAGCCAGCTGCAGTCCCATTGCCAGAGCCATTTCTCTTCCCTTGAACCACTTTGCAATGGATTTTGTTACCGCGACGCCTGCAATTTCGCTGCCCAGTCCGAACAGTGCACATCCGGCGTAAGCAGTAGCCAGCGAGGGTTTTTCGAATCCCAGCCTGTCTTTGACAAAATCGGCAAGGATGCTTCCCTGAAATGCCGGAGACAGTGAATAAGTTACTATTACCGAGCCGACTGCCATCAGCGTCACAAATAGCGTACCCGTAAAGCGGACGCCCCATTTGTCGAGCAGCATTCCGCAGATAATCAGTCCGCCGAATACGCACAGCGATGAATACGCTCCGCCATAGAAGCCGTAATCTTCGGAATCCCAGCCAAGTTCAAGCAGTTCGGGATTGTTGAAAATCTGGCTCACCATCGAAAACATGTCGTCGAAAAAGTACGAAGCGAACATCGGGAGAGCGAGGCACAACAGCACCGTCCATCGTACGGCTTTTGACTTGCGCAGGTTTGTTTGCAGTTTCTGTATCATGCGATTAATTCATATTCAGTTAACATATACTTTATTATCGGGGTTTTCACGTTTAGTCCATACGTCTTTGGCGGCGTTCTGTTCCGATTCCTTTTTTGTGTAACCCGTTCCGCTTCCGGCTATGATTCCATCAATCAGTATATCTGAAAAAAACACGGGATTTGATTCCTTGTCAACATTTTGCTGGGAAACGAAGGATATATCCTGCTTCTGTTTCTGTCCCCATTCCAGGATTTTACTTTTGAAATCGTATTCGAGGTTTTCGATATCGCCGTTCAGCAAGTCCTTGAGTAAAACATTCACCACAAAATGCCTGGCATACTTGTACCCCAGGTCAAGATAAACAGCTCCAACAAGAGCTTCAACCATGTTGCTCAGAACAAATTTGCCTTCGAGACCGGCAACATTTACCTGCGATATGAGGAACTTGTCCAGATTCATCTTTTTACCGATATTCAGCAAAGTTACCCTGTTCACCAGCTTCGACCTCATTTTAGTCAGTTTACCCTCTTCGTATAAAGGATACTTTTCGTAAAGATAATCGGCGACAATAGCGCCGAGCATAGCGTCGCCCAGATATTCGAGGCGCTCGTTATGTCCTGTTTTTTTACTTCCGGCTGCGGAACGGTGAGTAAATGCGCATCTGTAATAATGCAACTCACCGGGAAAAGTACCCAGCAATTCTTTCAGTTGTCTGCGAAATTCCCTATCGTTCGACAACAAGAAATTTACCTTGCGACGAATTTCAGAGAAATCCATAGCTTACATTTTTTTCAATAAAACGGATGCATTATGCCCTCCAAAACCGAAAACATTATTCAGGGCTACCTTAATTTCCCTGTCCTGAGACTGATTCAATGTGAGATTGAGGTTATAGTCAATCTGTTCATCTTTTTCCTGGAAATTAATAGTAGGCGGAACAGCATTCTTTTGCATGGCGAGCAGGCAGGCGATAGTTTCCACTGCTCCCGCCGCGCCCAAAAGATGCCCTGTCATCGACTTTGTTGAGCTGATACTCATGCTGTAGGCATGTTCGCCGAAAACTTTTTTTACGGCGTTCAGCTCGGCAATGTCTCCCAGGGGGGTCGAAGTTCCATGAACGTTAATGTAGTCGATTTTTTCCGGCGACAGTCCTGCGTCCTTTATTGCCTGTTCCATCACTGCGATAGCGCCCAAACCTTCGGGATGGGGAGCTGTCATGTGATATGCATCGCCCGACATTCCTCCTCCGATTATCTCGGCATAGATTTTTGCTCCGCGTGCTTTTGCATGTTCATATTCCTCAAGGATAAGTCCTCCCGCTCCTTCGCCCATCACAAAACCGTCGCGGGTTTTATCGAAAGGACGCGATGCGGTCAGGCAGCTGTCATTTCGTGTAGACAAAGCCTGCGATGCGTTAAATCCTCCGATTCCCGCCTCGTTGATAGCCGCTTCGGAACCTCCCGTAACCATAATGCTTACCTTACCCATGCGGATGAGGTTGAAAGCATCGATGACGGCGTTGTTCGAAGATGCGCAGGCGGATACCGTTGCATAATTGGGACCTCTCAATCCATGACGGATAGAAATGTGACCGGCTGCAATGTCCGAAATCATCTTTGGAACGAAAAAAGGGCTAAATCTTGGAGTTCCATCACCCAAGACATAGCCCTTGACTTCCTCAAAGAATGTTCCAATTCCCCCGATACCGGAAGCCCATATAACTCCTGCTGAAACCGGGTCTATCGACTTGAAATCCAGCCCGGAGTCCATAACGGCTTCTTCCGCTGCGACCATTGCAAAAAGCGAATATCTGTCATGTTTACGCGCTTCCTTGCGGTCGAAGATATCGGGATAATCCTTAACATCAAAACCCTTAACCTCACAAGCGAATTTGGTTTTGAATTTTGTGGTATCAAAATGAGTGATAGGAGCCGCTCCGCTTTTTCCGGCAAACAAATTACTTGAAAACTCCTTAATGTTGTTCCCTATTGGGGTTATTGCCCCTATTCCCGTAATAACTACTCGTTTATACATAAAAAATACCAAACTGTTTTTAAATTACACTTGTGATTTCTGCATTCAGTTAAGCAGTTTGACCTTCAATGTAAGCGACTGCATCGCCCACCGTAACAATTTTTTCCGCATCCTCGTCCGGGATAGATACTCCGAATTCTTTTTCGAATTCCATGATCAATTCAACAATGTCCAAAGAATCAGCGCCCAAATCGTTCGTGAAACTTGCCGTAGGGGTTACTTCGTTTTCGTCAACTGCCAGTTTCTCAACAATTATTGACTTAACTTTTGCTGCAACATCTGCCATAATCTTAACTTTTTTAATTAATAATATTTTTTTATAATTTATATTCTATATAACCATCTAAATGAATATTTCATTTTAGCGCGCAAAAATAGTAAAATTTGTTTTACTTTTGCAACAGAATTTTAATGTACTTTATAATGAACAATATAGCCATTTTTGCATCGGGTTCCGGAACAAACGCTCAACGTCTTATTGAGCATTTTTCGCCAATAACCGACACAAATATAAGCGTTTTATTAACAAACAAAAGAGAT
This sequence comes from Prevotellaceae bacterium, assembly GCA_031264645.1. GTDB lineage: Bacteria > Bacteroidota > Bacteroidia > Bacteroidales > UBA932 > JAIRLF01. The sequence continues at coordinate 4,472 of JAISDR010000109.1, forward strand.
GCGGGGGTCATCGAACGGGCAAAAAAACTCGGCGTACCGGTTAGAATATTTGACAGAGAGGAGTTTTATTATTCCGAAAATATTGTCGGTTTTTTGCAAAACGAGGGTATCGACTGGGTCATTTTAGCGGGTTTTTTATGGTTAATTCCATCAAATCTGCTGAAAATTTTTCCAAAAAGAATTGTGAACATCCATCCCGCCCTCCTTCCCAAGTACGGTGGAAAAGGAATGTATGGTATGAATGTGCATCAGGCGGTTATTGATGCGGGAGAAAAGGAGTCGGGAATCACGATTCATTATGTGGACGGGGAGTACGACAGGGGAAGCATTATCTTTCAGGCTGTTTGCCCCGTCGACGAAAAGGATACGCCCGAAATTCTGGCTGCCAAAGTACACGAACTGGAGTATAAACATTTCCCTGCTGTTATGGAAAATCTGATTTTGGGCAGCAGTTGAACGAAAAAGACGCTATTCCGAATGAAATTCGGTTTATGTCATAAATATGCCTTATCTTTGCGGCATAAAAATTAAGAAAAATGACCGATAATGTTACAGTTTACCATGTTCCGGCGCTCTTGAAGGAAAGTGTTGACGCTCTTGAAATCAAGGCGAATGGAGTATATGTTGATGCAACTTACGGAGGCGGAGGTCATTCAATGGAAATCCTGTCGCGCCTCAAAGACGGCAAACTTGTTGTTTTCGACAGGGATACTGATGCAGCAAATAATCTGCCAAAAGATAAGCGCTTGATCTTCATAAAGAATAATTTCCGTTT
>JAISDR010000125.1 GCA_031264645.1 Prevotellaceae bacterium
CCTTTCAAAAGGATTGACAGGAGGATTATAAAATATTAAAAAAGGTCTCATAGTTCAAGGGATAGAATAGAAGTTTCCTAAACTTTTGATGCAGGTTCGAGTCCTGCTGGGACTACTGAAAAATAGAGGGCTAAGAATCAGAATTGTAGAGCGTTTATGTGTTTGTATTTTATAAAAAAATGGATTAAATTTTGCATTTGCAGCAAAAAATATGTACGTTTGCAGTAAAATGTGGTTCAATAGTGATTCGGGAAAATGGCAACATTTAAGGCAGTTATTTATCGACATCACAAAAGAAGTGATGGGACATACAATGTGAAAATCCGGCTTACGCACAAACGGGTAAGGCGGCACATATCTACAAATATCTATGTCGGAAAGGAAGATATTACGAAAGGATTGAAAATAAAGAATCAAACAATAATAGATTCTTTAGATACCGTAATCAAGCAATACAGGGGAGACTGCAATATGCTTGGCGGTAGGCTTGACAGTATGAACATAGGGCAGCTTGTCGAATATTTAAAGCGGGAGAAATCGGCGGTTTTTGATTTGGATTTCATTAAATACGGCAGGAATTATGTAGAAAAGTTAATAAAAAACGGAAAAATCAGTAATGCAAAAACGTATGAAATAGCGTTAAATAACTTGGAAAAATATGTCGACAAAAACACGTTGAGCATCCACGAGGTAACGTCCAAATTCATTAACGACTGGATACAGTGGATAAAAGAACAGCCGGCGCGTCAAAATCGAAAGAAAGGCGGGCGGGCAGAATCTTTATATCCAAGTAATATTCGTGCCTTGCACAATCTTGCTAAAAAAGAATTCAATGAAGAAGAACTGGGGATAATCCGGATACCTTTGTCTCCATTTTCAAAAGTGAGCCTGCCGAATTTGCCGGAACGAAGAGAGCGCGCTCTTGACATAATTCAGATACGTAAAATATTCAGTCTGGAAGATATTGCCATTTTGAATGTTGGAAATAACCGTTTTAACTTTGCGCGCGACATGTTTATGCTAAGTTTTATGCTTATAGGAATGAATGAAGCCGATTTATATAATTGCACCGAATTTGAAAACGGGCGGATAACATACAAACGTACAAAAGTCATGAATCGCCGAAAAGACAAAGGCAGGATATCCATCAAAATCGAACCTGAAACAATGCCTCTTATCGAAAAATACAGGGACTTGACAGGCGAGCGCGTTTTTAAATTTTATAAAATGTATTCAAGTATTGAAACATTCACGGCGGCAATAAATGGCGTTTATCGCAAGGGCGCAAAAGGAATTATTTATCCTACGGGATTAAAAAAAATAGGCGACGCGATTGGCGTAAACGACCTGGAGTTTTACGCAGCACGGCATTCATGGGCTTCAGTTGCTCAAAATGATTTGGATATTGATAAGTATACTGTACATACGGCATTAAATCATGTAATTGAGGAAATGAAGGTAACAGACATATATACAAAAAAAGACTGGTCGCCTATTGACAGAGCAAACCGGAAAGTACTGAATTATGTATTTAATATTCCGGAGATTTAAGTATTCGGCCATGCCGTCAGTCTGGCGGGCGTTTGTTCGTTGCCGATTTGGTAGACTATTTCTTCAATCAGGTATCTCTGGTTTTTGATGCGAACGGATTTCGAGAGATCCAATGATTCGATTTCGACGGGCGACATGTTCAATTCGGCTTCGATTCTCACGCCTTTCAGCAGGAATCTTTCCAGTTCGCGGAAAAACAGTCCGTAATAGCCTGTCGGACTTACTATGTCGATGGAGCTCCATGCGTACATGACAGGCTCTCCGGCGGGATCGTAACAGCGGGTACTGCCGAAGAAGTATTTTTTGGACGGGACAAGTCCGTACCCGTAACACAGGGTGGCGGCGAGTTCGTCCTGTTTCTGTTCCTCGATCAGGGAGCCGTCGCGCTCAACGGCGCTGTTGTAGTGAGTTGCGCCAATCAGGTACATCGGCATCAGGCGTCCGGACGTTTTGCCGGGTATGTCGGGAAAGTCTACGGCGACAAACTTTTCCACGCTGTCGAAAGCCTGTGTTTCGCCCGCTGCGGGAACACGGCTGAAGTACGGAGACGAAATTTTTTTTCTGTATTTTACATTAGTGCCGCTCTTTATCAGATAGTAATCTCCCGTTGAATTTCGGACAGCATTAAAATAGCTGGAAGATGAAGGCAGATTATTGAACTGATCTTCGTCCCAGTACAGGAAATTTCCATACGTTTTGTAAGACTTCCACATCTCTTCGTACGATTCGAAATTTGGGGAGGCGGATTCTATTGTTTCGGCGGAGAGGGAAAGATGTTTGCCGGCGTCGTAGAATGCCGTTATGCGCGAGGAAAGTACAGATGTGAGTTCCGTGGCGGGATTTGAGTTTATTATGTCGGGGATCGAGACGAAGCGTACCGTCATTGCCGCCGAATTGATGTAGGCGACGTATCCCTTTGCGAGGCAGATATCAAGCAGTCCGGTTACGGTGATTGAAGGCAGAAGCTGCGAATAGTCCAGCATTCCGGAATCTTTCAGGCAGGCGTCTGCAGTATTGTTCAGGAATACCATCCGTTTAAGATGAGGGTCGCTCTCCCATGGGTTGTTAAGCAGCGAATAGCCGAAGTGTTCGACCGCCATTTTCAGTACGGCGTGGAATTTCAGGAATGGGCTTACGGCATAGCCGACAGGCAGGGTAATATCTACCCCGTCAATCGTTTCAGTTTGCGGATTATACGCAATAAACGTTTCAGTTGGACCGCCGGTATCTTCGGTGGCATTTAAAATTATTCCCCGTGCGGGAACAGGCGGGCTTGACTGGGAATCGCCTTCTTCGAGTTCGAGACAGACGGGAAACAGCATGAAGTCATCTTCAACTTCTTCGCGCATAACACGCATAAGCCAGTCGAGCAGGTTTGTAATATTTGCTCCCCATTCGTCGCGTACCAGAGACAGCTGATTAAGTTTAAATTCCTTTGCGCGGCTGTAAAAATCGCCTTCGTCAAAATACAGTGTTGCATCAATGCCGTCGATTTCGTGGGCGGAAGCGATCTGCATGCGACACTGCTTGATTTCCGCGGAATGGATTCGCGCGTCAAAAGTATTGCCGTACCCGATGTCCCTGTCGGGACGTTCGGGGTGATTAAATATTTCGAGATTGCGCTCCGAAGCCGGAAGGGAGACCGGCGCGGTTAATGCTCCCGCACGGGAAAAAAGAGCATTCGACAGAGTGGCTTCCGGATAAAGTTGCTCCGACAGGTCTAAAAAAGCATCGTTTACTGATATGTCCATAACTTTGGCAATTAACAATTAACAATTAATAATTAAACAGTTCGTTCAGCTTTTCATTACCGGATCAAACCATATTTCAACTGTCTCGGAATACTGCGCGAGTCTGCCGGGAGACGAATTAACGGTATACAGTACCTCTGCGGTATACGTCGATTTCATGTGCTGTACATGATTGACATAATCACTTTCCGTACAAATCCCCGGATCAAGGTAGTAGGGATTTTTGGGAGACCAGCTGCGAACACTGCTGTACAGCGCTCCGGCCTGAATTTGCCGCCGCCTTATGGCTTCTTTCAGTTCCGAATCGTTCAGCACCCATTCATATGCCACATCGGGAGCCACCATCTGCTGCTGCACATTGACATACGCCTTTTTTCCCGATTCGTTTTGTGTAACGGTAACTATGCCGTTTCGGGCGGAACCGGTACCGTTTTCGCCGATATAAAGCGTAAACCACCTGTCCTGAGGATTCGGAACAATCGTTATCCAGTCGGAATCGGCAGAGTATGTAACGGGCATAAGTTCGCCGTTTTTCAGTGAAGTCAGGTAAATCAGCTCGCCCATGCCGCTGCCCTGACCCGGTATTACAACCAAATTTTTCCCCACACTGAGTTCGTAGGCTTCGGTACCCGTTGACGCGCGGGCTTCGAGTTCGGTATATTCAAGAATATTGAAGGAGTAGCGTTGAGCCGTCGAGACAAGTACTCCATTCCTGTACCAGCCTGAAAATACAGCTCCGTCCCTAAGTTCGGCATCGGCGGTTACAAGCGCGTTATACGCATATTTTCCCGCTCCGGTAACGGAATTGACATTGTCGCCTGCGGTCAGCACAAACTGAATGACGGATTCACGCGTCCATTTCGCGATGAGCGTGGTGTTTCCCATTATTTCAAATTCGTATGTCTTTTCGTGGCTTACAATCGGGAAACCGGGGGCCAGAATCGCCCATCCGGCGAAGGCAAAATCTCCGGATGTGTCGTTTGTTGTACAGACCACAGTATTGCCGATCGCCGTATGATGGGATGCGCCGAACTGTTTGTCGTAAATGCTGAAGAATGCAGTTACTTTGTCGGTTACGGCGCCGCCGGTATCTACGACGACTGTCATTATTATGTCCAGATCGTCTCCGATCGGACAGTAGTCGGGCATGTAGCTCAATGCCTGATTCGACAGATTAAGGGTTGCCAGATTTTCCATCTCGCGGACATACTCTTCAAAATCCGTGGCGCGTCGACTGTAGGCGTACTCCGACAGAGACTTTAGTCTGTCCGGCGTTATTGCGTCATATCTGCCAAAAGCGTCGCAGATTTCGTAAACTTTCGGATATCCCGGCATGTATTCGCCCGTGCTGTATTTCCTTTCGACGCTCAGAGAACGGTTGTATGCCACTCCTGTTTTTCCCATTGTTTTAACTCTTAATCCTCAGTTCTCAATTCTTAACTTTATTTGTACCGTATCAGTTTGCGCACAACTGCGTATGGCTGGCGGTTTTCAACCGGCCAGCTACCACCTGCCGCACCAATCGGAGCACTGTCGGTTTTGGCATTCGCGGCAGACCTTGTTCCGGATATGTAGTTCCTGTCGTTCGAGCCGCTGTCCGGCGTATATCTTGTGATGGTATGCACATGTTCCGGCATCTGAGTGATGTCAAGACTGTAGTATGCTCTGCCTCCTATATTTCCTACCCGCCCGTTATTATCAAAAGTCGGGGGCAATATACCGATCGTAGTTATATCGCGCGGAGTAACGGGCTTAGAAATGTCAAGCCCGAGATTAGTCCTGCCTCGCAGGTCGGGCACCTGAAATTGCCCGTCCGGAACACTGTCTGCTGTCCATTCACGCCCTATGGCGTCGTACAGTTCGGGATAATCCACTACATTGAATGTTGCTCCGTCGCATTCAGTCCATTTTTCCTCATCCCATTTACCGGCGATGCCGGCGAAATCAATTATCTGTCCTATCACTGTATCATCCTCCTCTTCTTCTTCCTCTTCTTTGTCAACGCATACTGCGGAGACGTCTGTTACATTATTAATTATTTTAAAATCTGTTGTTTCAATATCAAACAGTTCGATGACTTTTTCGCCCCGGATTTCGACGTCCGAAACGTTCAGCATCTGATACTGCGATTCCGTTAAAACAGGCTCTACGTCGGCAAGTAATGACTTTGTTGCTTCTTCGACCAGTTCATCGCCTTCATAACGTTTATATGTTGCTGTTCCGGCAAAGGCGATGCCGGAATAGGTGGTGTCGAGACGGTAGATGCCGTTGCTTCTGTGGTAAGACATGGCTCCAAAATACAGCTTGTTATCCTGACCGAGCGCGGCGTTAGAAAAAGCCTCTGATGTAATATTAGTTTGTTTAATCTGCCCGTCATCATCAAGATACCGGACGCCGGTTCTATCGATTCCACAAAAATACAGCTTATTATCCTGTCCCATTGCAGCGAAAGCAAATCTTCCGGTTGTGAGACTCGTCCATTTAATTAAGCCGTCATCATCCAGATACAGGATGCCGTTATTTCCACAAAAATACAGTTTGCCGTCCTGACCCATTGCGGCGAAATAGAGATATTCGAATTCTATATTCGCCTGTCTGATCTGCCCGTCATCGTCCAGACGGAAAGCGCCGTGGTTATTTCCGCAAAAATACAGCTTATTATCCTGACCTAAAGCCGCTGACCTAAAGCTGCTGTATGTGATATCCGTTTGCCTAATCTGCCCGTCATCGTCCAGACGCAGGATGCCGTTGCCAAGGAAATACAGCTTATTATCCTGACCCATTGCGGCGAAAGAAAAGCCGCCGGTCGTGATATTAGTCTGTTTAATTAAGCCGTCATCATCCAGATATAAAACGCCGAGACTATTTCCACAAAAATACAGTTTCCCGTCCTGACCCATTGCGGCGAAAGTAAAATACCCGGCTGTGATATTCGTCTGTTTAATTAAGCCGTCATCATCCAGATACGGGATGCCGTTATATCCGCAAAAATACAGCTTATTATCCTGACCTAAAGCCGCTGACGAAAAACTTCCGGCCTCGACCGTGATATTAGTCTGCCTTATTACGCCGTCATCGTCCAGACGCAGGATGCCGTCGTCGGAGAAATACAGTTTGCCGTCCTGGCCTCTTCCGAGAACACGGGAATCTCCACTTGTTATATTTGTTTCCACAATCTCTTCTATCATCTGACACAGATATTCTGCAAATTCGACAGTTTCGGAAACAGCGACGCTACGCTCGCGGCAAATCGGATTAAACCATCTCGACAGAACGGTATCAAGCAGGTCGTCGGAATCCAGTTCGACTCCAAGGCTTTCGTCCCTGAGCCTGACTGTTACCGCAACGCTTCCGGGCGTTATTTTGTCGGTGGCAA
>JAISDR010000080.1 GCA_031264645.1 Prevotellaceae bacterium
AGAAAGTTCCTTTGTAGAGATGATAAATCTCGAAATGAGTAAAGTTATTGTAGGACAGAAACATCTTTCCGAATCTCTTCTTATCGGGATGCTGTCTAACGGTCATATACTTTTGGAAGGAGTTCCGGGATTGGCGAAGACTTTGGCGATAACAACACTGTCGAAAACCATAAATGCAAAATTTGCACGCGTGCAGTTTACGCCCGATCTTTTGCCCGCCGACCTTGTGGGAACGCTTATTTATAGCCAGAAGACGGAAACTTTTTCCGTGCGTCAGGGTCCCATATTTGCGAATTTTGTCTTGGCAGACGAAATCAACCGTTCTCCGGCAAAAGTACAGAGCGCCCTGCTCGAAGCCATGCAGGAACATCAGGTTACAATCGGGGACAGCACCTACAAACTTCCGGAACCGTTTCTGGTAATGGCTACGCAAAACCCCATCGAACAGGAGGGTACATATCCTCTTCCCGAAGCGCAGGTTGACCGGTTTATGCTGAAAGTCGTGGTTACCTATCCCGAAAAGTCGGAGGAAATGCGAATCATCCGTCAAAATATTGCAGAAGGATTGCCGCAGCCTCAGCCCGTAATCAATCCCGAACAGATTATCCGCGCACGCGAAATTGTACGCGAGGTTTACATGGACGAAAAAATCGAACGCTATATCGTCGATATTGTGTTTGCAACGCGTAATCCCGACGAATACAAGCTGGACAAAATCACTCCGCTCATCTCATACGGAGCGTCTCCGCGTGCAAGTATCAGTCTGGCAGTAGCATCCAAAGCGTATGCTTTTATCAAGCGCAGGGGTTACGTTATTCCCGAAGATGTACGGACTGTCTGCTACGATGTTATGAGACACCGTATCGGGCTTACCTACGAAGCGGAAGCAGAGAATGTTACAAGCGTGGATATCATTACTTCCATACTGAATGCTGTAGAAGTTCCGTAGGCATGAATTAAAAGAATTTGAATCATGAAATTAAAAGAATTATTAAGCAAAACGGATCTTGTCGAAATATCCGGCAGCGCCGATATTGATATTGCCGGACTGAGTTTCGACTCAAGAAATATTTCCGAAAACACCCTGTTTTTCGCCATTTCCGGAGCAAAAGCCGATGGTCACGAATTTATTGAATCCGCAATTGAAAACGGAGCAAAAGCCGTTGTGTGTGAAAAAATTCCGGATATAAGAAATGAAAATGTCTGTTATATAAAGGTAAAATTTTCGGGAGACGCGCTGGGCGAAATCGCAAACATATTTTACGGCGAACCTTCGAAACAGCTTCATCTGGTCGGGGTTACAGGCACGAACGGAAAGACGACGACGGCAACTCTTTTGTACCGCCTGTTCAAGGATTTGGGATACAAAACGGGCTTACTCTCGACAATCGCAATATATATCGACAACCGGAAGATGGAAACAGCGAATACAACTCCGGACGCCATCACAATCAACAGTGTTTTAAGGGAAATGGCGGACTGCGGATGCGATTACTGTTTTATGGAAGTGAGTTCACATTCCCTTGTGCAGGGCAGGGTTACCGGACTGAATTTCAGGGGAGGAATTTTCTCGAACATCACTCACGACCATCTGGATTATCACAAAACTTTCGACGAATATATAAAGGCTAAAAAAAGATTTTTCGATTCGCTTGGCAAGGACGCTTTTGCTCTTGTAAATGCCGATGACAGGAATGCTAAAATCATGGTTCAAAACACGAAAGCTGCCGTCAGGACATACGCGCTTTCTTCGCCTGCCGATTTCTCATGCCGGATTCTGGAACATTCGTTTGAAGGCATGCTCCTCAATATTGGCGGAACGGAGACATGGGTGAAATTTGTGGGAAGATTCAATGCCAGCAACCTGCTTGCCGTTTATGCCGCCGCAATTCTTTTAGGCGCCGAAAAGGACGAGGTTTTGACGGAATTGAGCAGGATGGTTCCCGTGTCGGGAAGGTTCGAAAGCATAAGCCTGTCGTCGGGAGTTACTGCGATAGTTGATTATGCGCATACGCCCGACGCCCTCAAAAATGTTCTGGATGCAATAAACGACGTCAGGAGCAGTTACGGAAATCTGATTACCGTAGTAGGATGCGGAGGAAACCGCGATAAGACAAAGCGTCCGGAAATGGCGCTAATAGGAATGGAAAACAGCGACAGGCTGATTCTCACTTCCGATAATCCTCGATTCGAAAAACCGGAAGATATTGTAGACGACATGAAAGCGGGACTGAATACCGCACAACTGTCTCAAACATTGTGCATAGTCAACCGGAAAGAAGCTATAAAAACCGCTTTGACAATTGCCCGTAAGGGAGATATTGTTCTGATTGCCGGAAAAGGTCATGAAAATTATCAGGAAATAGAAGGCGTCAAATACCATTTCGACGACAAGGAAATTGTGCTGGAATATGATAGTGGTTCAAAAACATAAATTGATGAAATAATTTACTTATATTATGAATATACTTGAGACAAATGAAGTTGTTAAACAATATGCGAATCATCTGGCATTGGACAGCGTGAGCATATCGGTGGAAAAGGGGAATATTTTTGGCCTGTTAGGTCCAAATGGAGCAGGGAAAACGACTCTTATACGGATTATTAACCGAATCACCGCGCCGGATTCGGGTTCGGTGCTGTTCAAGGGTAGACCCATGCAGTCCGGCGATATCACAGATATCGGTTACATGCCCGAAGAACGCGGTCTTTACAAGAAAATGAAAGTGGGCGAACATGCCCTGTATCTCGCTCAATTAAAAGGACTGTCGCACAGGGAAGCCCTTTCGCGCCTC
>JAISDR010000082.1 GCA_031264645.1 Prevotellaceae bacterium
CCGGTTTTTATGCCCGTGGGAACTGCCGGAACGGTGAAGGGCGTCTTTCACAAAGAACTTGAAAATGATATAAAAGCGCAGATTATTCTGGGAAACACATACCATTTATATCTGCGTCCGGGAGTGGACGTTATAAGGGAAGCGGGCGGACTTCACCGCTTTGTTTCCTGGGACAAGCCGCTGCTTACCGACAGCGGCGGATTTCAAGTGTTTTCCTTAGCCGCCAACCGGAAAATCACAGACGAAGGATGTACTTTCAGATCGCATATTGACGGATCAAAGCATTTCTTTTCTCCTGAAAATGTCGTCGATACGCAAAGAATTATCGGCGCAGACATAATAATGGCTTTCGATGAATGTCCTTCGGGAACTTCGGACTACAGTTACGCAAGCAAATCGCTGGCGCTCACTCAGCAGTGGCTGGAAAGATGTCTGAAAAGATTCGACGAAACCGAATCTCTCTACGGATACGAACAGACTGTATTTCCGATAGTTCAGGGCTGCGTTTATCCCGAATTGCGAAGGAAGGCGGCGGAACATGCCGCCTCGTTCAATCGCGAGGGGTATTCAATTGGCGGACTGTCTGTAGGAGAGCCGGCGGAAGTGATGTACGAAATGATAGAGACCGTCAATTCCATTCTCCCGAAAGACAAGCCCCGCTATCTGATGGGAGTCGGAACTCCGGCAAACATCCTCGAAGGCATATCGCGCGGAATCGACATGTTTGACTGTGTGATGCCTACGCGAAACGGCAGGAACGGGATGCTGTTCACTTCGGAGGGAATTATCAACATAAGAAATAAAAAGTGGGAGAAGGATTTTTCGCCCGTCGACCCCAATGGCGTTTCGTTTGTCGATCAAAACTATTCAAAAGCCTATTTGCGCCATCTGTTCATTAATAAGGAAATGCTGGGCGCACAAATAGCAAGTATCCATAATCTTGCGTTTTACCTGCAGCTTACGGGAGAAGCCCGGAACAGGATTAACGAAGGCGTTTTCGACGAATGGAAAAAAGCGACGATTGCAAAAATAAATGCGAGAATGTAAATGTAATATATAAAATGAAGATTTTCAGAAAAAAACGGACAATAAACTGTGGAGGTAAACTGCTTGATTTATCCGCGCCGGCGATTATGGGAATACTGAACGTTACGCCGGATTCGTTTTACGCAAACAGCCGGATATCGGGAGAAAGGGAAATCATCGCCCGGGCGGAAACCATTGTTTCCGAAGGCGGCGTCATCATTGATATCGGCGGATATTCGTCGCGTCCCGACGCGGCAGATATCGATGAAAATGAAGAATACAGTCGTATTCGACCGGCAATGGCTCTGGTAAGGAAATATTTCCCCGACGCCTTTATATCCGTGGACACTTTCCGTTCGAGCGTCGTAAAATGGCTCTGCGAAGAGTTCGGCAGCTTTATCATCAACGATATATCGGCAGGAAATATCGACAGGCAAATGATTCCGTATGCCGGAACAGCCGGACTGCCATATATCGCAATGCACATGCGGGGTACGCCGAAAACAATGCAGAACGCCGAAAACTGCGCCTACAGTGATATTGTTACGGAGATTGTTTCGTATTTCGTCAGGAAAAAGGAAGAGCTGATAAACGCCGGAGTGATGGACATAATCATAGACCCCGGATTCGGATTCAGCAAAACGCTCGAGGGAAACTACGAGCTTCTCGCCGGACTGGACTCGTTCAAAATACTTGAGCTTCCCGTACTTGCGGGCGTATCGCGCAAGTCGATGTTCTGCAAGCTTCTTAATATTACGCCCGAAGAATCCCTGTCCGCTACAATTGCCGGAAATGTATTAGCTTTGCGCAACGGCGCGGACATTCTGAGGGTGCACGATGTAAAGGCGGCGTCCGATGCAGTGAAAGTGTTCGCCGAGGTAAATAAATATTCTGTATGATGGATTTTATAAATTTTTCATTTATTGACATTCTTGATATCCTGATGGTCACGTTCATCCTCTATCAGGTATACAAGCTGATAAAGGGTACAGCCGCACTGAACATTTTCATTGCCGTTATCCTGTTTTACGTTATCTACCTGCTCGTTAAAACGCTGAAAATGGAACTGATGAGCATGATACTCGGTCAGTTTATCGGCGTCGGGATGATAGCTCTCCTCATACTGTTCCAGCAGGAGATACGAAGATTCCTGCTGCATGTCGGCACGACTTATATCACCCGTTCGCGAAACTCGTTTCTCGGAAAGATTTTCTCGGGCAAGGGCGGCGCCAAATCCCAGACGGTCATTACCCAGATTCTCGCCGAAGCATGTTCGAACATGTCGAAAAAATATACCGGCGCGCTGATTGTGATAGGACATACTTCCCCCCTGGAAATGTATGTCGAAACGGGAGATGTAATCGACGCCAAGCCAAGCGTGAGGCTTCTGGAAAATATTTTCTTCAAAAACGCGCCGCTTCACGACGGGGCTGTAATCATTCTGAACAACAGGATACATGCTGCAAGATGCGTGCTGCCCTCAAGCGAAAATATGGATATCCCCGCGGATTTCGGAATGCGCCACCGCGCCGCGCTCGGAATTACGGAAATAACCGACGCCGTCGCCGTAGTCGTGTCCGAAGAAACCGGACGAATATCTTACGTCGAAAACGGTAAAATAGAACACAATATCACACCCGACAGATTAAAATCATTGATTAATGATTAATGATGGTTACACACTAACTTTTTGAACAACCTCAATAAAACGCTATTCGTCGGAAAAAACGTGTTATTCGTCGATTTTGCCGGTCATGCAACAAAAGGCGACATATCTTTGTATAAAAAATATGAGACGTATTACAGGATTGAAAACAGTATTTATAGTCGCGGCAAGCTGCTGTCTTTTCTACAGTTCGCTTTTTGCCCGGAACGACACTGTAGTTCCGGGCAAAAGGACGGCGTTGAAAGCGGCAGTCGAAGTTGTGGGGATAAATCTTGGAGTATGGACATTTGACCGTTATGTGATAGCCAGTGACGCCGTGTATAATATTGATTTAAACACAATGAAGCGCAATTTCAGGCAGGGCTTTGTCTGGGATAACGATCAGTTTTCCACTAATCTGCTGGGACATCCCTACCATGGAGGCTTATATTTTAACGCTGCCCGCTCCAGCGGCATGAATTTCGGGCAGTCTTTCCCGTATTCGCTTGCCGGCAGTTTGATGTGGGAATACTGCATGGAAAATGAACCTCCATCCATCAATGATTTTATATCGACCTCAATCGGCGGAGCGGTTTTGGGAGAAATCACATTCCGGCTTTCCGACGCCCTGATTGACAACAGTGCGACAGGCCTCAATCGTTTTGGTCGGGAATTGCTGGTTACAGTTATTTCTCCAATGCGCGGACTGAACAGGGTTTTCAGTGGCGACGCATGGAAAATACGGAACAGATACGATGAATTTTCCGAAGATATTCCTGTCAATTTTTACATTGCGACGGGATACAGGGGACTTGCCGAAGACTCGGAAATCAGGAATCAGCTGGATAACGGCACGTATATTGATTTCCGTTTAAATCACGGGAATCTGTTTTCCGAAA
>JAISDR010000118.1 GCA_031264645.1 Prevotellaceae bacterium
GTTAACAGGGAGAAGGGAGGCGTGGCAAGAAAAGCGTGCGGAACGGCATGCATTGGCTGTATAAAATGCCAGAAAGCGTGCGCCTTCGAATCAATCACCATAAGCAATAACCTTGCGTATATCGACTATACAAAATGCAGGCTGTGCCGCAAATGCGTGAGCGAATGTCCCACAAATGCAATCGTGGAACTGAATTTTCCCCCAAGAAAGCAGGAGGTTAAGAGTGAATGAGGAGTATTATAAATATTTGAGTTTTGAAAGATGATAAGAACATTCAAGCACGGGGGAATACACCCCGCCGACAATAAAATATCCGCCGATTCGGCTATAGAAACCATTGCTCCCGAAGGCATTGTACAGATATTTCTTTCGCAGCATATCGGCGCGCCCTCAACGCCGGTCGTGGCTAAGGGCGACAGGCTTAAGGTCGGTCAGCTCATTGCAAAGTCCACGGGTTTCGTCTCGGCAAACATACACTCGTCCGTCTCGGGTACAGTCACAAACATCGATTTGGTGGCTGACCATATAGGAGTGAAAAAGGAGGCTGTAGTAATCAAGGTTGAAGGCGACGAATGGCTGGAAGATATCGACCGTTCGGGTAGTATAGTGAAAGAGATAAAACTGTCGGCAGAAGAAATATTGAAAAAAATTGCCGCTTCGGGAATGGTCGGCTTGGGTGGCGCGGCTTTTCCCTCGCATGTCAAACTGTCGGTGCCTCCGGGTAAAAAAGCCGAATACCTTATAATAAACGCCGCCGAATGCGAGCCTTATCTCACTTCCGACTACAGGGTAATGCTGGAACATACCGAAGAGCTAATGATTGGCGTCCAGATACTGAAGAAAGCTGTCGGAGTAACTGTCGCTTACATAGGCGTCGAAATCAACAAGCCGAAAGCAATTGAAAAGCTAAACGTCCTGACTTCCGAATACGAAGGTATCAGGATTGTTCCCCTCAAGAAAAAATATCCGCAGGGAGGAGAGAAACAGCTGATTAAGGCGGTAACAAACAGGGAAGTGCCATCGGGATGCCTGCCGGTCGACGTGGGCGCAATAGTTCATAATGTCGGAACCGCTTTCTCGGTTTACGAAGCCGTACAGAAAAACAAGCCTTTAATAGACAATATCGTAACCGTTACGGGTAAAAGCATGTCCGTTCAGAGGAATTTACTTGTCAGGGTAGGAACTCCTGTCTCCAAGCTTCTGGAAATTGCAGGAGGGATGCCGGAAAACACAGGTAAAGTGATTTTTGGAGGTCCAATGATGGGAAAGGCGGCAAGCAATCCCGACGCTCCGACCCAGAAAAGCACTTCGGCGATACTGCTTATGCCCGATATGGAATCGCATCGGGGAAAAACTTCTGCCTGTATCCGGTGTTCGCGCTGTGTTTCCGTTTGCCCGATGAATTTGGAGCCATATCTGCTGAAAAGGCTGGCTGAATGTAAAATGTTCGAGGAATCCGAAAAAAACAGCGCCCACGACTGTATCGAATGTGGAAGCTGCGCTTACTCCTGTCCCGCCAGTATTCCTTTGCTGGACTATATCCGGCTGGGCAAAACGGAAGTCCTGAAAATGAAACGAAACAGAACAACGTCCTGATTGTAAACACTGCAAACGGTAAGGGCGCAAATGTAATGAAAATGTTTTCTTTTCTTCATTATCCTGTTATTTGGAAGGAGCATCTTTGCACCTGAATTTAAAGGATAAAAAGGTATGAAATACATGTTTATTATTCAGGGAGAAGGACGCGGACACTTGACGCAGGCAATTTCGATGTATGAGATGTTGACGCGCAACGGCGATGAAGTGAAAGAAATTCTGGTGGGTCTCAACGAACAGCTGTCTATGCCATCGTTTTTTCGCGAGAAAATTAAATGTCCGATTGAGACTTTTAACAGTTCCTGCTTTCTTTTTTCGCCCAAGCGCAAGAAATCATTATTTCTAAAAAGCATACTGTACAATCTGTGGCGCTTGCCCGACTATATCAGAAGTATCCGTTTCATTAAAAGGAAAATTGACGGAAACGATATTGATCTGGTCATCAATTTTTACGAGATACTGACAGGCTTGACATACGCATTTATGCGTCCCAAAACGCCCTATATCTGTATCGCTCACCAGTATCTGTTTTTTCATCCCGATTTTGCCTTTCCACAGAAAAACAAAATACAGCTGGCAGGACTGTTACTATTCACGCGACTGACCTGTCTGAAAGCGTCGCGGCTGCTGGCTCTGTCTTTCAGGGAAATGCGAAACGTGGACAATATCTGTGTCGTTCCTCCGCTGATGCGCGCGGAGGTTTTGAAAAAAACGCCAAGCCGGGGAGATTACATACTTGGCTATATGCTCAATGCAGGATTTTCGGAACAAGTGCTTAACTGGCACTACGAACACAGGGACGTGTTTTTACATTTCTTCTGGGACAAAAAAGATGTTCCCGAAGAATTGCAAATCGATGACACCTTGACATTTCACCAGTTGAACGACACAGATTTTCTCAATCGAATGGCGGATTGCAAGGCGTATGCGAGCACGGGAGGATTTGAATCCATCTGCGAGGCTTTATATCTGCAAAAGCCTGTCATGATGGTTCCTGCACATATCGAACAGGAATGTAACGCTTTCGACGCCGTCAATTCGGGTGCAGG
>JAISDR010000303.1 GCA_031264645.1 Prevotellaceae bacterium
CCTGTACTCTTAGAGACCTCATTTACGATATCAGCTTTAGTCATGATAATAAAAATTTATAAATACAAGTTAAACATCATTTAATGCGGGCAAAGGTAATACTTTTTCATGTATTGCAATTTTATTTTTCAAAAAAAAGCAAATTTATTTTCATGAAATTCAAAAAATTATTGCTATATCTCTGTTTAAAAGTGTTTTATAGTTTGAAAAAAAATCTTAAAAAATTGAAATTTATCATCAATTTTTTTCGGGATTTACGCTTTTTTTCCGCTTTTGAACTTTTATTTTGGGATTTAGTACGGTCAAATAGACCGATTTGGACGCTACAAAATAACAATTGTCCGAGTCCTGTGATCCCTCCATAAGCTAAAAAAGCGCGTTGGGGCGGCAGGGTAGGGTAGGGGGCTTCTTCGAGCATGAAAATCTACGTTTGGAGCGCGGAAATAGTCTCTTTTACTGACAATGTTCTCGCAAAAAACGACAAAATGTCAGTTGAGGGAAGAAGAGACGTCCCTTCCAATCGTGCTTTGCGGTTGTTTTCTGAAGATTATTACTACATTTGCAGCCGGTAATGAAAAAAATAGAATTATAAATTATAAAAATTATGGTAAGAAAAGTTTTATTGTCAATTGTATTTCTGACGTTTTTACAAATAGACGTATCAAGTCAGGAAGCGGGTACGAATGTTCCGCCGCTTAAAGACGGTCAGTGGAGCATCGAACAGATAAACAGCTGGTACGAAGCTGCCGGATGGTTTAACGGTGTGAACTACATTCCGTCCGACGCCATCAACTATACTGCCATGTGGGACAGGACAAGTTTTAATCCGAAACTGATAGACCGGGAACTTGCGCTGGCGGAAGAGCTTGGATTTAATTGTGTGCGTGTAGTCTTGCAACATGCTGTCTATGCCGACGATCCGAAATATTTCCTGAAAACTCTGGACAGGTTTCTTGCGATATGCGACCGGCGTCATATCCGTGTTATGCCGTGTTTCTTCGACGACTGTGCGTTCGGCGTCAATACCGACCCCGTCGCCGGCAAGCAGCCCGAACCGTTGACCGGCTGGTATGCCTGGGCATGGTCGCCCTCGCCCGGACATACGATGGTTGTTGACGAGCGTTATCATCCCCAACTCGAAACGTATGTGAAGGATGTTATACGGAAGTTCAAGGACGACCGGCGTATTTTCCTCTGGGATTTGTACAACGAGCCGAACAGCGAATTGGGAGTACATGGAGGCGTCCCTCTTTACAAAAAAGTGTTTGTCTGGGCGCGCGAAATCAAGCCCGTACAGCCTTTAACCATTGGTCTGCACACGGCAAACAAAGAATTGAATCAGTTTCTGCTCGACAATTCCGACATCATTAGCTTTCATAATTACAGTACTAAAGAGAATATGAAGAACCAAATTGCGGACTTGAAACAGTACGGGCGTCCGGTGTTGTGTAGCGAATGGATGAACCGCCCCTCCAAATCGACTGTCGAAGACGTCATGCCGTTATTAAAGGAAGAAAACGTTGGCGCCATCATGTGGGGACTGGTAAACGGCAAGACGCAGACCGATCTCCCTTGGGGATTCCGTCCCGAAAAGCTTCCATACACAGGAGAATGGCAACACGATCTGTTTCACGGCGACTTCACGCCTTACCGCGAAAGCGAACTTGCGCTGATAAAACAGTTAAACGGCAAATAAATTTTGATTAAATTTGAGCCGCATTTGCGCATGGATTTTGGCATAGCGATTATGTGTTATGTTGTTGTATTATATTATATTTAGGAAATGTTAAGATGAAATATTTATTAATTTTTATACTGATATTAGTTCTCCTGTCCTGGTTTTTCAGGATGATTATGGGGTATTTTGCCCGGAATTTTTTTAATAATTTAAACAATAATAACAGGCAGGAGAGTAAGCCGAAGACTCAAAAAAACAGAAAACAAGGCGATGTACATATAGACAAACAGCCTGCACGGGATAAAAAAATAAAGGAAGATGTAGGAGAATATGTTGATTACGAAGAAATAAAATAATATTTGAAAAACTATTTACATAAACAAAATGGATAAAAACATGTTCCTTCGCATTGTATCGTTTGCAAAACCTTACAATCGTTTCTGGCCCTCTTATCTGGCATTTATAGTGCCGGGAATGATTTTCGGAGTTTTGAATTTTATACTGATATTGCCGGTTCTGGAAATTATATTTGAGCAAAAGGCTGTAACATATGTAGAAAATCCTGTGTTTTCACTCACCGACGCCAAATACTTTAAAGATATATTTTACAATCTTTTATATAAGGTAAACGCATTTTGGGGAGCAAACGGCACGCTTGTAATAGTGTGTCTTTCAGTGATGCTTGCCTCGCTTTTAGCCAACCTGTTTAAATATCTCGCACAGCGCACTCTGGTGTCGATGCGGGTTTATGTCCTGAAAAACATGCGGAATGCCATATTCGGCAAAATCACCGGAATGCATGTCGCCTATTTCAACGAAAAACGTAAAGGCGACCTTATGTCCACGCTTTCAAACGACATCGGGGAAGTGCAAAACAGTGTTGTCAGTTCCTTTCAGGTGATTTTCAAAGAGCCGATAATGATTGTCGGCAATATCGTGGTTTTGTTCTACATGTCGTACCAGCTTACTATATTTTCATTGATTGCGGCTCCGGTATCGGCTTTTTTAATAGGACGGCTGGCGCGAAAGCTGAAACGCGATGCGGTAGTCGCCCAGAAACATCAGGCTGACATAATGAGCATCATAGAAGAAACAATTTCGGGAATGAGGATAATCAAGGCGTTTAATGCCCAGAAATATGTGCGCAACAAGTTCGAAAATGCGAACGAAAATTACAGGAAATCGTCGAAACAGGTATCGAACCGTCAGGAAATGGCTTCTCCGATGTCGGAATTTCTTGGAGTTGCCATTGTGCTTTCGATAGTATATTTCGGGGGACGTCTGGTGCTGGGAGGAAATCTGAATATGAGCGCATCCGAATTTATGGTGTACATTGCACTGTACTACAATATTCTGGTTCCCGTAAAGGAACTGACGCGTTCTTTCGCTTCGATTCAAAGAGGAATGGCTTCCGCAAAGAGAGTATTCGACGTTCTGGACTATCCGGTTGACTTGTTCAAAATCGAAAACCCCGTATCAATCAGCGAATTTAAGGACAGAATCGAATTTGAAAACGTCACATTCCACTATTCCGAAAAAAACAGCGAAGTTCTTTATAATATACAGTTAAGTATTCCCAAAGGGCAAACCTGCGCTCTGGTAGGGCATTCGGGCGCCGGAAAATCGACTATGGCTGACTTGATTCCGCGCTTTTATGATGTTACGGGTGGGGAATTGAAACTGGACGGTATCAATATCAAGAACTATCAGCCTAAGGAACTTATCAGCCTGATGGGAATCGTAAGTCAGGAATCGATACTGTTCAACGATACGGTGTTCAACAATATTGCTTTCGGATGGGAAGATGCAAGCGCGGAAAATGTCTGTAGAGCTGCGGAAATAGCAAATGCTCACGAGTTTATCGTAAAACTGGAAAACGGATACGACACTCT
>JAISDR010000017.1 GCA_031264645.1 Prevotellaceae bacterium
CCGTTTACGATGGAAAACTCTCCAATCCAGTCATATATGACCGGAATCACTTCTTTTCCGCTCATGTTAATATAGCCGAACTTGTTATCCAATTTCACCATCGCCAAATCATATTCTTCGGAAAACTCTCCAATCCAGTCATATTTGACCGGAATTACTTCATCCTGAGCTGCCATCCAAAACGGCGCCAGCGCCACTTAGTTACATCAGAGGTTTGTTTATCCAAGAATTACACAAAAAAACAGGACGAAACTATTTTTCAACAAATCATCATTTTTAACACCACCCTTCGTGCCAGTCGGGTTTTGACGTCGTTCGCAAATTCGGGCTGTTATATTTTATTTCGCCAGAAATCCTTTATGGAGGACTTATGTCCCTAATTCTTAGTTCTTAACTCTTAGTTCTTAACTCTTAGTTCTTAACTTAATTTAGAATCCTGTCGCATATCCGAGTATTCCTGCGATCAAGCCCATTGTTACAGCTGCCAGTTTCATTTTCACGAAGCTCGTTTTGGATTCGGCTAACAGTGGCAATCCCGAATGTCCGTTCTGTACGAGAGAGTTTGCGAGCAGTATGCTGAACGGTATGCTGCCTTCGACAAACAGGGATATGAAAACGATATGCGGTCCCGATTCGGGTATCAGTCCTATTGCCAGGGCTATAAACAGCATTATCAGTTGATTGTCGTTCATCCATTCGTCGTAGTGCATAAACAGCCCGAGCAGGTATATGAGCAGCAGCGAGCCGAAAGTCCATGTAAACACGCGGAGCAGGTGCCGGTATATCACATGGCGCAGGATATGTTCCTTTAAAAAATGTTCCGTAACCGAGAGTACCATCAGGAAAGCTGCTCCGGCGATGAATATAAACATGATATTCAGCCACCTCTCGCCGAATATGTTACCGTGCGAATGGGCGTTGTGATGATGTTCGTGTTCATGCTCGTGTCCGGATATTTCGCCGTGCTGATGTTCGTGTTCAGATATGCTTATTTCGTTTGCATGGATACAGGTCGCTCCGTCATCGTCGGAATGTTTATGTTCCAGAAGTCCGAGCGCCAGGCTCAGCATAAAAACGATAATCCCCGACAGGATAGCGGCGCGCGCCGGAGACATGCGTCTGATATTGTGAAAAATATTCGAAGAAAGCCGTTCGGAATGATGTCCGTGAGTTGAATGTACTTCCAGATTGTGGTCGAAATGTTTAGGGACACTTTTGGACATGAGGGCGTTTATTGCAAATCCCGCAGCCAGCGCGAGTGAAAAAGTCAGCAGCTTTATCAGCACGGCGTATCCGGGCATGGCGGCGAACATCACAAAAGTCTCGTCCCCGGTGTCCGAAATCATGGCAGCCACCAGTCCTCCGAGCTTGAACACATTGTGCGAAAACAGGGATACCGCCGCAAAGCCTCCCATGCATCCCGGAATCAGTCCCAAAGCTCCGCCAAGGATAACCTGTTTAGCGGGCGATTTCCGTATATTGTCCAGCCGGCGTCCCTTTGTCGCCACGTTGATATACTCGATAATCAGCATCATGATTACGACCAGTCCGGTTATATATACGGAGTTTCTGAGAATTTCCGTCAATTCCGAAAACCGAAAATCGTCGAGCATATCAATCTTATATCAAATGTATCTTGCGTAAACTTTTTCTCAGCCGGGCAATCCTTTTGGGCGACAGTATCTTTTCCGGGATCATTTCAGCTGTTTGCCTGTCGATTTCCAGCTTTTTTCTGGCTGTCCTGTGCTTTTCGGGATCGTACAGCATTCCCGTACAGAGGCACATCCGCCTGTTATTTTCCTGAAGAATATGATAGTTCCTGCAGCCTTCGCATCCTTTCCAGAAATCGTCGTCTCCGGTCAGTTCCGAAAAAGTTACGGGGACGTATCCAAGCTCGGAGTTCAGTTTCATTACCGCCAGTCCGGTTGTTATGCTGAATATCTTTGCGTCGGGATACAGCTTTCGCGAAAGGTCGAATATTGCCCGCTTGATTTTCCGGGCTAAACCCGTATTCCTGTATTCGGGATCGACAATCAGCCCCGAATTGGCGACAAAACGCTTGTGCTGCCACGATTCGATATAGCTAAAACCGATGAGGCGGTCGCCGTCGAGCGCGACAATCGCCTTTCCTTCCTCCATTTTCTTTGCGACATATTCGGGCGATCTTTTCGCTATTCCCGTACCGCGTTTAAGCGCAGATTCATACATCAGACTGCACACCGTTTCGGCATATTTCACATGCGAACTGTTTGCGATAAGAATTTCTACCATTTTTTAATTCAGTTATAACAGAACATCTACTTTTTAGACTTGATGGCAGCCTGTGCGGCAGCCAGCCTTGCTATCGGCACCCTGTATGGCGAACAGCTGACATAGTTAAGCCCTACGGTGTGGCAAAATTCCACAGACGAGGGTTCGCCTCCATGTTCTCCGCAGATGCCGACTTTCAGCAGCGGGCGTACGCTCCGCCCTTTCAGGGTCGCCATCGAGATCAGCTGTCCGATACCTTTACGGTCAAGTATCTGGAAAGGATCGGATTTCAGTATTCCCTTGTCGAGATATATCGGGAGGAATTTACTGATATCGTCGCGCGAATAACCGTAAGTCAATTGAGTGAGGTCGTTCGTTCCAAACGAGAAGAACTCAGCCGATTCGGCTATTCTGTCGGCAGTAAGCGCGGCTCTTGGCACTTCGATCATCGAGCCTATTTTGTATTCCACCCTGTCGCCCATCTCCAAAAACACTTTTTCGGCGGTGGCGCGTATGATTTCTTCCTGAAATTTCATTTCGTACAGTATCCCCGTCAGAGGCACCATTATTTCGGGAATTGCGTTTACGCCTTTTTTCTTCAGCGTCAGCACAGACTGCAATATCGCTCTTGTCTGCATTTCGGTGATTTCGGGATACGTGTTTGCCAGACGGCAGCCGCGATGTCCGAGCATGGGATTGGTTTCGTGCAGTGATTCAACCTTCTGGCGGATAACCTCGACAGGCACGCCCATCACTTTCGACATCTCTTCCTGACCCTTGCTGTCATGAGGCAAAAATTCATGAAGAGGGGGATCAAGCAGCCTGACAATCACCGGAAGATCGTGCATTTCCGCAAATATCTCCTCAAAATCCTTCTGTTGCAGCGGCAGGAGCTTGTCTAAAGCTTTGCGCCTGTCTTCTACAGTTTCGGCAAGAATCATTTCCCTCATGGGGACGATTTTATCTTCCTTGAAAAACATGTGCTCGGTACGGCACAGACCGATTCCTTCGGCGCCGAATTTTCTTGCTATAGCCGCATCTTCGGGAGTGTCGGCATTGGCTCTCACCTGCAAGTGAGCGTATTTTCCCGACAACTTCATTAGCCTGTTGAAATCTTCGTTCAGTTCGGGTTTGGCGGGTATGGTTTTTACCTTGCCTTCGTAAACTTCCCCGGTAGTTCCGTTCAGCGATATCCATTCTCCTTCGCTGAATTTCTTTCCCTTAACGGTAACGGTACGCTGTTTGTAGTCGATTTCAAGTCCCGAAGCTCCTGACACGCAGCATTTACCCATTCCGCGCGCTACGACTGCTGCATGTGAAGTCATTCCTCCGCGGGCGGTCAGTATTCCCTGCGCGACGTTCATTCCCCGCAGGTCTTCGGGCGAGGTTTCTATACGTACTAAAATTAATTTTGCCTCGTTGTCCTTTTCGTACCGCTGTTCGGCGTCTTCGGCAAAGAAAACTATCTGTCCCGAAGCGGCGCCCGGAGAAGCGGGCAATCCTTTAGTAATAACATTTACCTTATATAATTCTTCCGGATCGAATATCGGATGCAGCAGTTCGTCGACTTTTTCGGGTTCAACCCTGAGCACCGCTTCATCTTCCTTCAACATTCCCTGACTGAGCATTTCCATGGCAACTTTCACGGCGGCAGCGCCTGTACGCTTGGCGTTGCGGGTCTGCAGCATCCACAGTTTGCCGTCCTGAATGGTGAACTCCAAATCCTGCATGTCGCGGTAATGGTTTTCAAGTTTCTGCTGCAGTTCCATCAAATCACTGTAAGCCGCCGGCATGGTTTCTTCAAGAGACGGCGCTTCGGCTTTCCTTTTTTCTTCGGATATGCCCTGACGCTTAGCCCAGCGGCGCGAACCTTCCAGGGTAATCTGCTGCGGAGTACGGATACCTGCAACAACGTCTTCGCCCTGTGCATTGATAAGATATTCTCCGTTGAATATGTTCTCGCCCGTAGCGGCGTCGCGCGTAAAGGCTACTCCGGTCGCCGACCTGTCGCCCATGTTGCCGAATACCATCGACTGTACATTGACAGCCGTTCCCCATTCCTGCGGTATCTTGTTCAGTTTGCGATACAGGATTGCACGGTCGTTCATCCAGCTGTCGAACACGGCTGCTACCGCGCCCCACAGTTGCTGCCAGGGGTCGGATGGAAAATCGCTGCCTGTCTTTTCCTTGACCGCGATCTTAAAGCGTGTTACCAGTTCTTTCATGTCTGCGGCAGAGAGTTCGGTATCCAGCTTTACATTTCTTTTCTTTTTCAGTTCGTCAATGATTTCCTCAAAGGGATCTTTATCTTCCTTGTTTTCGGGTTTCATGCCGAGAACCACATCTCCGTACATCTGCACAAACCTGCGATAGGAATCCCATGCAAATCGCGGGTTTCCACTCTTTTGAGCTATGATTTCCACAGCCTCGTCGTTTAAACCGAGATTGAGTATGGTGTCCATCATTCCCGGCATTGAAGCCCTCGCTCCCGAACGTACGGAAACAAGCAGCGGATTGACGCTGTCGGCAAATTTCGGTCCATCAACAGCGGCTTCCACTCTCAGCATCGCCTTTTTCACTTCCTCGCTGATGGTCTCAATAATTTTATCTTTCCCGTGTACAAAATATTCGTTGCACACTTCCGTCGTGATGGTGAATCCGGGAGGTACGGGTACTCCGATAAGATTCATTTCGGCAAGATTTGCACCTTTCCCGCCAAGCAGTTCCCTCATGCTTTCGTTTCCTTCAGCTGTCTTATTTCCAAAGAAATATACGCGTTTTTTCAGTTCCATATTTAATCGTTTTCTTTAAAACAGAATTTATAAATTGGCTGCAAAGATACACTATATATTTAATATGCAAAAAATGAGCGGAAAGAAGGGGGACGAAGGCGAAATGTTGGACGAATTACCCGAATTACTTTCTTCCGAATTGTTGCATAATCATTCCGTGGTATCGGATGGATGTTTTGAAATACTAAGTAGATATTCTGAAATGTGCGGAAGATATTCTGAAATATGTGGAGAACATTCTGAAATATGTGGAAGATATTCTGAAAAGCGTGGAGAATGTTCTGAAATGTGTAAAGGATATTCTTAAATATGTGGAAGATATTCTAAGATGCGCGGAAAACATTCTGAGATATACAATTGTGAAAAAGTAAAGAAAAATACATTAAGGTACGCGAAATAAATAACATGTAAATGTTTAAACGAAGATGCGTGCAGCTCTGAAAGAGCGTAATCAATAGCGTAGAGGCAACGCCCTACGAATATAGACCACAACATCAATTAAGCCCTGACGGGACTTATTTTAAATTTTGGAATTGCTTGTAAAACAGCAAGATAAGATGTTATTTTTGTTTTATGGGGTACGAATTAGAGCGGATTTTAAATACCTGTTTGGCCGCTTCTGACCACCCTTTGTCTGCATAAAACTCAAGGGCAAAGATACGGCATTTTTTTGAAAAACCAAACTTTTTGATAAATAATCATTTGCGTAAGTGCAAGGTGCAAGCCTATATATATACATATATGCTT
>JAISDR010000097.1 GCA_031264645.1 Prevotellaceae bacterium
ACCACACATAAACTCAAAATGCGGAAAATGATGAATGCCGTCTTCTGTTTCGTCTTTTTATTCATAAAAACTGCTTAAATTTCCGGTGCAAAATAATGGCAGAATTATTACAAAACGGGAAAAATAGTGTTACAATACTGTTACGTATAATTATGAATCGAATGTAATATAAGATTCAAAATTTTCGCGTACATTTGCACAGTAAAATTGTAAATTGTTTATCATGAATGCTCGAACACATTCGCCCGTATTGAGGAAAAGTAAAAAACGCACTGTTATAAAATACATTCTCCGAACGCTTATCGGATTGATTTTATTTGTTATGGCAAGCATCAGCATTGTCATCTACCTTGTATTCACTCCCGAACGCATCACTCCCGTTGTGATGAAATATGCCAACGAGTATATGAACGCCCGTCTGGAATGCG
The DNA here is from genome assembly GCA_031264645.1 of Prevotellaceae bacterium. Lineage (GTDB taxonomy): Bacteria > Bacteroidota > Bacteroidia > Bacteroidales > UBA932 > JAIRLF01. The sequence goes on from JAISDR010000097.1 coordinate 429, forward strand.
AATCGATTGAATTGACGTTCTACAGCACGTTTCCCAATTTCGGTATCCGCCTGCGAAACGGGAGCATCATAAACATCGCCGACAGCCTGCCCGACTGTCCGCAGGACACTTTGCTGAAATTCAACAGCTGTTCGGTTTCATTCAATCCCGTCGCCCTGTACAGGAAAAATCACCTGATTGTAAACCATATCCGGCTCGAGCGTCCCCTTATATACGCATACTCAAGTCCGGAGGGGAAAACGAACTGGGACATTCTTCCGCAGGACGATTCGACCGACAGCTCGAGAATGAAACTGCCGGACGTTACTGTCCACGGCATATCCATAACCGACGCCGACATTGTTTACGACGACCGCCGGCAAACCCTTTTCGTCGCTACGGACAGTTTGCAGCTCAGGGCGAAAGGCACTCTGACGGACGTCAGCCTGTCGTTGAAAGTCAAAGCCGTAACGGCTATGTACGAAAACCAGTCGTATGCCTCGCTTCTCCCGTTCTCCCTCCGTGCGCGACTGTTGAGCGACAGCCTGTACCGGCGTTTCGAGCTTAAAAAGTCCGTATTCTCGATTGGAATCATGGATTTCGACCTCGAAGGCGTACTTGAACGCGACACTGTCAGCGGCGCAAAGATAGACCTCGGCTTCAACCTGCACTCTTCCGACCTGATTAAAGCCATACCCGGACACATCCTTAATAATATAGGTAAAAAATATACCGTCCCCGGAATATTTGACTTTTCGGGAAGGGTAAACGGATATCTCGGAGCGGGCGCATATCCCGCATGCAGCGTAACGATGCGGCTGAAGGACGGCGCAATAATCGACAACAGGTTTCCCGAAAAGTCCCTGCTGCAAAAGATTGAAATCGACTGCAACGCCGAAATCGACCCGACGAACGCCATACCCTCATATATCAACATCAACAGTCTCTACCTGCAAAACGCCGCCGCAGAGCTGAATATTTCCGGCATGTTGAACAACATTTTTACACAGCCGTCCGTCGATGTAAAAATCAGCAGCGCAATTGATTTCGGACGTTTCATGAAGTACATGCCCGTCGATACGGCGATAACTGCCGGAGGAACGGTTACGGCGGACGTGTCGGGGAACTTCCTGCTTAACGACCTGCTGGCATACAATGTGGGGAAAGTCAGCCTCGCCGGCAATATCGACGTCAACGATGTGAGATTCAACTGGCGGGAGGAGGGAATCGACCTGTTCGCGCCGCTGGCAAAAATCAGCATGGGAAGCAATGTTACCGACAGCGTGCGCGGACGCACGATTTCGAGCCTGCTTCGCGCGAATGTCGAACTCGACAGCCTGACGTTCAACTGGAAAGACGAGCTCTCGATTAGAGCCGGGAAACTGTTTACAAGCCTGCGCACGGCGGAACAACGCGATTCGGTAAGCATAGTGGAAATGTCGGTGTATTCGCGACTGAACGACCTGCATCTGAGAACCCCCGATTCCACGCGTCTGCGGGCTACAAAAATTTCGGCGCTGGGAAAACTGTCTCCGCTTGCCGGAAACCCTTCGAAACCGGAGTGGACTGCGCGTATTTCGATGGACAGCATTCGCGGACGGACGTCCGACTTCGCGGGAAAAATCGACAGCGCGGTTACGGAATTGAAACTGCATATACGCGAAACGCGCCGTCAGACGGGGACGCTGACGCAGGAAGACTCGATACGCCGCCGTCGGTTCATGGATTCGATAGTGATTGCCAACAGGAATACGTCTGTCGTGAAATTCAAGCTGCCGGACAGCGAGGTGAAAGATTTCCTGACGCAATGGAATATCACCGGTTCGTTTGCCGCCAAAAGCGCAGGCATACGGACGCCCTATTTCCCCCTGCGGACAAAACTTAACGAATCGGCGCTCACGTTTAAGGACGACAAACTCCTGATTAAGCGTACACGCCTGCAAACCGAAGGCGCGCACATGACGCTGAACGGCGAAATCGAAGGCATACGCAGAGCCCTGCTCTATAACGGACGCGTCAAGGCTAACATCGCCATGGACGTGGATTCCATGGACTGCAACAGAATCATCAGGGCGCTGGCAGCCGGCTCGGCGTATTCCACCGTGGACAGGGAACAGCGGGATTCGATATCGTCTGCCGTGCTTGACAGTCCCGACGTCGACATGCAGGACGAGCCGGACGACAGCGTCTCCGGACTGTTTGTCGTGCCGCGCAATATCGACATGGAACTGAAGGCTTCAATGAAGAACGTGAAATACAACAATTTCGACATAGCGCAGGCAAACGGAAAAATCATTGTCCGCAACCGTTCCATCCGTATTCCCGACCTGAAGATAAAATCCGACATAGGCAACGTGAACCTGTCGGTGGCTTATAAGGCGCCGACAAGCAAGGGCGCTCACTCCGGCGTGGACATTCACATGGAACAGGTGCAGATAAGGGAACTGATAAGGTCGATTCCCGTGCTCGATTCGCTGACGCCGATGATGCGCTCGTTCGAGGGACTGGCGGAATGTAATATTATCGCCGTGGCGGAACTTGATTCGCTGGCAAATCTCGTAATACCGGAAACCACTGCCCTCTGCCATATCAGCGGGAAAAACATGGTGCTGCTCGACGGCGAAACGTTCTCGGCTATCGCGAAGAAAATGTACTTCAAAAACAAAAACCGCAATGTCATCGACAGCATATCGGTGGACATGATGCTCAATGAAAGTACCATATCGGTCTTCCCGTTCGTGCTGTCGATGGACAGGTATGTGGCGGCTGTAGGCGGCGTCCAGAATCTGGACCTGTCTTTCGAATACCATATCACCATACTGAAATGGCCCCTGCCGCTGATAAAAATCGGTCTCAATCTCTGGGGAAATCCCGACGATATCCATTACCGCATCGCATCGCGACGATACGAAAACCTGCTAACCCCGGTAAAGGAAAAGTCCCTGACGTCAGCCGTCATAAACGTGCGCCGGCAGTTGCACGATATACTCAGGAAAAGTATCGACGAGATACTCAACGAATCTTCGGAAACGATGTATCGCCAAAGACCTCCCGTATTGAATAATGACAGTATTCAGTCGGTACTGAAATTGGACACGATATCAATTAGCAATTGATATTCTACAGATGATTTCGTTACCGGATGAAATTTGTGACCACTTTCTTTTCCTGTTCAGGTTCGATATCTTTTGAGCGTTCTCTCATTTTCAGTATCCATGCCATGTTTTTACCCAGCATTTTCATTATTTGAATGCCTTCTTCGTCTTTTGCCGCATCGCCGGGAGCAAGTCCGTGGATAACATTCCAGTAGTTGGATGAGGGAATAATCATTTCCGATATGCTCAAATAATGATTCAACGCGTTGAACGTCATGCTTCCTCCCGTACGGCGTACCGCTACTACTGATGCGCCTGCCTTATGCCTGAACCATCCTCCGTTAGCGCTTGCCACATAGAAAGCGCGGTCAAGGAAACATTTCATCGTTCCGGCTATGCCCGAATAATATACGGGAGAAGATATGACAATCCCGTCGGCTTCCTTCATTTTCACGAGCGAATCGTTAAGCATGTCGGTCGTGACAGAACATTTTCCATCCTTCCTTTCGGCGCATTTGTTACATGCCAGACATCCTCTGATGTACTTGCCTCCTATATCGATGATTTCAAAATCAATGCCTTCCTCCTGAAGCGCATTGCCGACTGTGTTTAACGCAAATGCCGTATTCCCGTTTTTTCTCGGACTTCCCTTTATTGCCACCACTTTCATGCATCATCCTCCTTCGTTTATTACCTTACTTTCCTGCTTATTACCTCTTTTGCCAGTTTTTCCATAATTTCGTAGCCCTGGACGGAGAGATGCACTCCGTCGGTAGTGCAGGATTTTATCAAAGCATGATTTTCGTCGTGCAGGGAACTGTAATAATCGACATAAGCGAATTTATTTGCTGCAGCGTACGCTTTTATCCTGGCATTGAGCGACTGTATTTTTCCCGGCACATCCTGTATTTCCTTTCTCCAGGGATATTGTCCTGCAGGAGTAACTGACGAAAGAATTACCTTGATTTTGTTGGCTTTCGCCAGTTCAGCCATGGATATGATATTGCCTAATGTAAAATCCTCGTTGTAAGAACCTGTATTTTCAGCGATATCGTTTGTTCCTATGTTGATCAATACAGCTGCGGGTTTCAGATTTATCACATCCTGACGGAAACGCGACAACAATTGAGGACTTGTCTGCCCGCTGATTCCCCGTCCGATATAATTGTTCGCAGTGAAAAAATCGGGACGCTTCTCCGCCCATGCCTGTGTGATTGAATTTCCTATGAATACTACACGCTTTTCATTCCTTGCCGGTGCGGGCAATTCGGAATTTGCCACGGCATACTTTTTAAGATTTATCTGCTCGTTGTATTTCTGAGCATGTCCGAAAATACTGAAAATAAGCAAAACCGGAAATATCAGGCAACTTGTTCTCATGCAAAATTTTATTTGGTACTGTCGATGACGCCCTTGAAATAACCGATAGATTCAGCCAGTCCAGCCAAAGGATCGTCCATGTCCTTTTCAAATTCAAGACTGCATGCTCCGCTGTATTTTACTTTCCGAAGCATACGCACAAACGCCGGAATATTAATAACTCCACGCCCCATTTCGCATGTGCGTCCCGCTTTGCTTGCCGCAGTAACGTTCTTGATATGAATGTCAAACACGCGTGATTGATATTTCTTCAAATCGGCTACGGGATCTTTGCCATTGCGCATATCGTGTCCAACATCAAGACACATTCCCATTCTCGGGTCAAGGTTTTTTACATATCCCCAAACGTCGTCCGCATCGGGATATTTGTTGGGCATGTCCGGGCCATGCATGTGAATGGCATACTTCATGTCATACTCCTTCACTTTTTTGTCGATATAAGGCAGCAGATCATGCAGGGGAACGCCGACAATGATGTTCACGCCAACTTTTTTAGCATATTCGAATGCGCGATTAACTTCATCTTCATTGTTCATGTAAATAGGTCCAACTCCGTAGCCTGTAACATTTGCCTCTTTCAGTTTTGCATGAAAGGCTGCAATCTGTTCTTCATCACTTTTCAGAGGCAAGTGAAAATCCTTTATGCACAGATAGTGCACGTCCATGCGCTTCATCATTTTCAGCGACTGTTCCAGATCGAACTTTACAAAACTGTAGCCTGCAATGGACACTTTAAATAAACTTTTGGCTTTAGTCTCTTTTTCAGAATCCTGTCCATAAAGTTGTTCATTCGGAAGCATTGAAGCTGCAACTGCGGCAACAAGTCCCGCTCCTGTTTTTTTTACAAAATTTCTTCTTGTAGTCATATTAATTTTTTTTATTATTAAAGCCCCAAATGTACAGACTTTTTCGTAACTGCAAATTTTTTTCTCTAAATCAGAGATTATAAGGCATATCGAATATATGCATTATTTTTTATCCCTTAGCATGGGGACAAATTTGAATGGAATATTACAGTGCGAAGTTAGATAGTCATTTTCGGATATTTTGTCTATTATGGTCATTATTTGCGTATCTCCATCTCCGACGGGAGCGACCAGACGTCCGCCCGTATCAAGCTGGTCTAACAGTTTTTGAGGAATTTGTGGAATGGCTGCCGTTATCAGGATCTTTTTGAATGGCGCATAAATCTCTTTTCCTTCGTAACCGTCGCCCCAGCAGGAATTTATCGAATATCCCAACTGCCTGAATATACGCTG
>JAISDR010000206.1 GCA_031264645.1 Prevotellaceae bacterium
TCAGCATGTAGCCCGACCAGCCGACGGCTACACTGGAACAGGCAAACAGGTATTCAAGCACAAGATCCCAGCCTATAAACCAGGCTAAAAATTCACCGGTGGTCGCATAGCTGTAGGACTATACGCTGCCCGACACGGGAATCATGGACGCAAATTCGGCATAACACAGACCGGCAAGTACGCAGCATAATGCCGATATGAGAAACGAAATGGTCAGCGATGGTCCGGCATAATCGGCGGCAGCCTGTCCCGTTATGACAAAGATCCCGGTTCCGACAATGGCGCCAATTCCCAACATTACAAGATTTGTCGCAGAGAGGGTACGCTTAAGTCCCCCGTTAAAACCTTCCGATTCCTTCAAGGCATCGGAGATATTCTTCTTCCTAAACAGTCTGTTCGGCATAAAATTCAATATAAAATTCGCGCAAAGATATATGAAATATTTTCAATCGCCAATAATAATTGCCATTGTGCCAAAATTAAATCATCTTAGTATTGCTCCGACCTCTTTTTCGAATGCAGCAAGCAGATTTTGCATTATTTGTTCTATATATTTATCTGTAAGAGTTTTTTCCTCATCCTGAATGATAAAACTTAATGCATACTGTTTTTTGCCTGCGGGGAGTTTATCGCCTTCGTAGATATCAAACAGTCCCACGTTTTTCAAAAGTTTCCTTTCTGTCCTGAATGCAATATCCCTCAAGGCGGAAAAGTTCACATTTTTGTCTATAACAAGAGCCAAATCTCTCCGAACTTCCGGAAAACGGGCAAGTTCTCTGTAAACAGTTTTATCCTGTTTGGCAAAACTGACTACTGTTTGAAAACTTATCTCTGCAAAAAATACATCCTGATTGACGTCCATCATTTTAAGAATGTTTTTTGCTACAATTCCGAATGTCGCAACATGTTTGCCCTTGGGAATACTGAGCGACAAACCGTCGGCGAAAATATCGCCGGGAGCATCGTCGGCTTTTAAATTCGCCATATCCACTCCAAAACGCTGTAATAATTTTTCCAGCAAAGACTTCATTGTGAAAAAATTCGAAGGTTCCGCTTTTTGATTCCACGATAACGAATGTTCATCGCCTGTCAAAAACAGCGCTATTCTTGAGTCTTCCCTGTATGCATTCAGAGGGTTAGGCGATTGTGTTTCCTTATACGAATAACAGTTTCCCGTTTCATAAAATTTAAGGTCGGGATTTTTCCGGTTTATATTTCGTGCAATTGCTTCAAGTCCTCCGAACAGCAAAGTCTGACGCATAATATTCAGTTCGTTGCTTGAGGGGTTTAATATTTTTACGGAATTTTCGGCTTTATATGTTTCGAGACTGTCGTAATATCCCGATTTTGTCAGCGAATTTGACATTATTTCCCTGAATCCGTTTGCTGTGAGAAAATCCGAAACGGCATTTACCAGCTTGTCCCTGTCCGGTTTGGACACATAGCTAAGAGTGGAATGTACCTGTGAGGGAATTTCGACATTATTATACCCGTAGATGCGCAAAATGTCCTCTATCACATCAAATTCTCTTTTCACATCAACCCTGTAGGAAGGAATCATAGCAGTGAATGAATCTCCGTTTTCTTCCATTATTTTCATCTCCAGAGCTTCCACAATACCTTTTATTTCTGCTGCAGGAATATCTTTCCCGACAACACGTCCAATATTGCTGTAAGTCATTTCTATTATAGCCGGTTCTACGACTTGCGGATAAACGTCCACGATATCCGACGAAATTTCTCCTTCGCCCAGTTCTTTGATTAACAATGCAGCGCGTTTCAGTGCATATACGGTCATATTCGGGTCGGTTCCTCTTTCGAATCTGAACGAAGAATCTGTAATAAGTCCATGATGTCGGGATGTTTTGCGAATCCTGACGGGATTGAAGTAAGCCGATTCGATGAATACATTCGCCGTTTCGTCGGTAACTCCCGAATCCATTCCTCCGAAAACCCCAGCTATACACATCGGTACGGACTGGTCGCATATCATTAAGTCGGTAGATTTAAGTTTCCGGACTTCAGAATCAAGAGTAGTAAATTCCGTTCCTTCCTCGCAAGTACGGATAATGACTTTGCGACCTCCAATCTTATCTGCATCAAAAACATGCAGAGGCTGCCCCAGTTCGTGAAGTATGTAATTGCTTATATCGACTACATTATTTTTCGGTCTGATTCCGATGGCTGTCAATCGTTTCTGCAACCAGTCGGGCGAAGGTTTTATCTTCACATTCGAAACGCTTATTCCCGAATACCGCAAGCATCCGTCTTCGTCCTCTATTTCTATTTCGCACGGATTGGAATAGTTGTCAATTATAAAGTTGGAAACATCCGGCAAGACTGCATTTTTCCTGAAATATACAGCTAAATCCCTCGCTACTCCGAAATGCGAAGCGGCATCGACTCTGTTGGGAGTAAGTCCTATCTCGAAAACGACGTCGTCTTCAAGCTGCAGCAAATTCTTGAGAGGCGTTCCGGGAATGGAATCCGGCTCCAAAACCATAATGCCCTCGTGCGAGTTTCCAAGTCCGAGCTCGTCTTCGGCGCATATCATTCCAAAAGATTCAAGTCCGCGTATTTTCGATTTCTTTATTTTAACTTCTTCTCCCGAAGCGAAATATAATGTTGCGCCAACCGTAGCGACGGCAACTTTCTGACCTTTGGCGACATTCGGCGCTCCGCATACAATCTGCAGGGTTTGTTCTCCGCCCGTATCCACAGTCGTAACATGAAGCCTGTCAGCATCAGGATGTTTCTCGCACGATAAGACATGTCCGACAAAAACTCCGTTTAATCCGCCTTTTACACTTTCCAAATGCTCAACAGATTCAACTTCCAATCCGATAGACGTCAAAATTTCCGCAATTTTCTCGGGCGTCTCTTCAAAATAAATATAATCCTTTAACCAGTTATAAGATATTCTCATTTGTACAATTTATTTTAGTTGTCGCGTAGACAAGTATTTAACATTATATTAAATTCAAAAAATTTCCGCAAATATAAGGATTATTTATTACGTAAACCGAATTTGATTTGAACAGAGTGTATTTCAAATTGTCGCGGAAAAAGTATCTTTGTGCCCAAAATAAAAACAGTATATTATATATAAATAAGGAACGTAATTATTTTTCAATGAGTATAACATTTTTAACACCCCAGTATAAGGGTTTTCGAGACCGTTCCGTTCGAGCATCCCGTTTTTATTATATTACTTAATATTAAACAATTACCTGTTTGACATGTTTTTTGCTGTACACAGTTTGCTGTTGTGTAATATTGATAATATGTTAAATAGAAGTTTTACTTAAACTATTTTAAAATGAATTTGATAATAAAAAATTTTCTGCACATACTTCGCAAGTTTAAAACTACGAGTATATTGGTGGTATTGGGGCTGACAGCCGCATTTACCGTGTTTTTGGCGGTGGCAATACAGTGTCTGTACGACTTCAGTTACAATCGTAATTTCAAGGATGTTGGCAGGATGTATGCACTTAAAACAAAACAGAGCTGGGGCGATTTTGGATGGGAACTTGGTACGAATATACCTGCGTTGCGGGAAATGGCTCAGGCATATCCGGAAATCATTGACTATTGTGGAATACTTTTCTCGTACTATCCTTTAAACTGCCGCATTACCAGAGAAGACGGGAGCGTGGAGGAGTTCATTGACGACTGTAAATTCGGTACTGTGGAAACTTTTCCCTCATTCTTTAATCTGAAAGTCGTTACAGGTAATATTCAGCAGTTTTCCGAACCCGACAAAGCCCTGATAACAGCAAGTTATGCAAAAAAACTTTTTGGAACTGCAAATCCTGTCGGGCAAACAGTGCAGATAGCCCCTCCCGATGAATATGAACTGAGGTCATTTACAATTGTGGCTGTCTGTGAAGATTTTCCGGACAACTGTTCTTTGACGAATGGATTTTATTATAATACAACGGACAGAAACATGGGCAATAATACATTTGATTCCGATGCGTTCATAAAAACAGGGACGCAGTCTCAGGCAGATTCCATTGCGAAACTGCACATGAAAATTATGGAATCCAGGTATGGATATAAGGAAGAGTGTCGCGCTTTTCCGTTAAAAACAATTTATATGTCCGAAGCGGGGACGGGAAATCTTATGACAAGCATGTCGTTGCTGTTCATCGGAATTATAGCTCTGATAATTGCCTGGACTAATTTCATTAACTTTTCGATGGCAATGGCGCCTTCGCGAGTGAAGAGCTTGAATGTCCAGAAAATATTCGGAGCCGGCACAGGATTATTGCGGCTTGTTATTGCCTCGGAATCTGCCATTTTTACCCTGATTGCCTTTTTGCCGGCAGTTGTTTTCACGGGTATGATACATAAACTTCCTGCAAGCGAGTTGTTTTCGGCAAATATGATGTTAAGCGCAAATTTGCAGATTGTAGTATATACAGGGATTTTTATTGTTTGTTTGGGATTTATTATGGGCTTGTATCCTGCATATTATGCGACGTCGGTCAAGCCGGCAGCTACTCTGTCGGGTTCGCCATTGAGAACGGACAAAATGACAGGACTGAAAAACATTCTCACAGTCGTTCAATTTGCGACAGCCATTGCGATGATAATTACCGTGGTAACCGTCAAGCAACAGTACAGTTATGCCGTAAACTATTCTTATGGATATGAACAGAAAAACATTGTCTATGTCAATACCGTAAAACTGAATCGGAACGACTGCAGGGTTTTTGCCGAAGAACTTGCAGGCAATCCTCAAATACTGGACTGTACATCGGCGGGCTTTGTTCCCGGATTATCGTCGTACACTGTGAGAACCAGAAAGTTTGAGGACAGGGAGATTTCATATTCAGGCTGGTTTGTCCAGAAAAATTTCATGCGCTTTTTTAACATCCCCCTGATCGAAGGAGATGATTTTATGGATACTCCTGTAAAATCGAATGACCGGATAATTGTAAACGAAAAGCTCGCAAAAGAAATGGGATACTCCGATATTATCGGCAAAAAATTCGGCGAACATGATGTAATAGGAATGACCGGAGACATAAATTTCGAATCCCTGCACAGCGCTGTCAGTCCATTCGGGTTTATTAATGACCATGACGGCGTTCAACGGTATGTATTTTTTAAGATTTCAGGCAGCGAAACAAAGAAAACCATTGCACATATCGAATCAGTATGGAAAAATTTTACTAACGAACCTTTTGAAATAACTTTCCTTGACGCCCAGCTTGCCGAACGGTATAAAAAGGAGAATAATTTTGCCAGCCTGCTAACTGTTATAAGTGTAATAGCCATCATAATAGCTATAATGGGCGTATACGGAATGATTGCGCTCAATATCAGGAAAAAGGAAAAAGAGATTGCCCTGCGAAAAATCTGCGGCGCAAGCCTCAAAGACGTCCTCCTGCTGCTGAATCAGGGAGCGCTGATTCAGCTGGTTATTGCTTTTGTCGTGGCGGCTCCGGCAGCATACTGTATCGCCAACCGCTGGCTCGAAACATTTGCATACAAAATATCAATCCACTGGTGGATGTTTGTGCTTTGCTGGCTGTTTATGTGCGTAATAATACTTGCGACAATCTGTATGCAGACTTACAGGGCAGCAATGAAAAATCCGGCAGATGCAATTAAAAACGAATAAAAGTCGCGTCGTCGTTGCTAAGGCAGCGACGATTTCAAAGTTACTTCCGTTCGGCGTAGCGTCTTCGCGTCTCCAGACTGCGCCACATAAAAGCAAAGCTCTTGCTGAGCTTATCGAAAATTTTGATAAGCTCTTAATTTGTTAACCGTCATTTTTTGTTCCTGAAACAAAATCTATTTTTCGAAAAGAAGGAATACGAAAACTCATAGTAGTTTTATTTGCAAAATTGCTTATAATAAAATCTCCTAAAGTAATAATATTCATGCCGATTAATAAACCTGTACTGTTATCCGAGGCTAATTCATCACATTCCGTTGCACGAATATTTAATATGATATTTGTTTCATTAAGTATAATTAAATAAAAACAGGTGCAGCAAAAGTTTGTGTATAGGCTTCTTCTCCTTCTGAACAGTCCTGAATCAAATAAGTACCCGATTCAAATTTATCCATAGAATCAAAGTAAGCATCTTCCCAATTATCATAATCACCTACAATTTCATTATTAATAATAACCAGAGTACGACCATCGTACTTTTTCACCAACTCCTCTTGATTGTCAAGATAATATTTAAATTCTTTTTCGAGCATAATGCATACATTTAAACAATTAATATACAATTTTACGATACAAAGGTATGAAAAATTGCAAATGCAAAGATTAAGATTCTATTATATTTAATATTTAATTTATTTGAAGACTGTCTGTTATCGAATAAGGACAGTATTATAATTCGGTTTGTTGATATATTAACGGGAGATTATTAATGATAGACAACTTCTTATCCAACAGTCTTGAAAATCGTATAATTTCACGGTCGCTCCAATTGTTTTCCAAATAATCATACAGGGCGTCCAATTCGTTTTTAGCATGAATTGTCCACTCAATCACATATTTATAGCCATTGCTCATAACGTTTTTTCACTTCCGAATGAGAAACTGTTCTGCCTTCTCCAAAATCTGACAGTCCTTTTTCTATTGAGGCTTTTTCGGCGCCGGAAATATGATTCCACCAATTTTCGCATGTACTTTGTTCTTTGATGATATCCAACACATTTAATGTCATTTCGTCATCAAGTTCTGTTATCCAGTGAATCAGATTTAATTTTCTAACTGTAGC
>JAISDR010000244.1 GCA_031264645.1 Prevotellaceae bacterium
GAGAGGTATCTGCGCTTTCATCAACATGCCGATCATTTCGTGAGCTATTTCGTCGAGCATGGTTTTGAACAGGTTATACGATTCGAACTTGTAAATCAACAGCGGGTCTTTCTGTTCGAAAGTAGCGTTCTGCACAGACTGTTTCAATTCGTCCATTTCGCGCAAGTGCTCTTTCCAGTGCTCGTCAATCATAACCAGCATAATAGTTTTGCTGTATGACTTGCCAAGCGCCTTACCCTTGGTCTCGTAAGCTTCCTTGAGATTTACGGAAACGTTCAAAACCTTATATCCGTCGCTTATGGGAATCTGTATGTTTTCGTACACATGTTTCTGATGTTCATACACATTCTTGACAATAGGATATATCCGTTCCGAAAGAATATCCATGCGGCGGTTATAAGTATCTTCGACAAGCAATGCAAGCTTGTCGGCAATTGCAGCGCTGTTTGCTTCCGAATATTCCTTTTCCTCCAATGGAGGCTGTATGTACAGGCTTTTAATTGTTTCCCTGTAAAACGACTCATAATCGAGACCCGAAACCTGTTCAACCAGCGAATCGCAATAGTCGGATATCATGTTAAGAAGATCGACGTCAACTCTTTCGCCGTGTAAAGCGTGATTACGTCGCGAGTATATAACCTTACGCTGCGAATTCATAACATCGTCATATTCAAGAAGACGTTTACGGATGCCGAAATTGTTTTCCTCGACCTTGCGCTGCGCCTTTTCTATCTGACGCGAAATAAGGGACGACTGAATAACATCATCTTCCTTAATTCCAAGAGTATCCATCATCCTCGCTATGCGTTCGGAGCCGAACAGCCGCATAAGGTTATCTTCCAGAGAAACATAGAACTGCGATGTTCCCGGATCGCCCTGACGACCCGAACGTCCTCTGAGCTGCCTGTCGACGCGGCGGGATTCGTGGCGTTCGGTACCGATAATCGCAAGTCCTCCGGCTTCCTTGACGCCTTCGCCGAGTTTGATGTCGGTTCCGCGTCCCGCCATGTTGGTTGCAATGGTTACGGTTCCTGCCTGTCCTGCTTCGGCTACAATGTCCGCCTCCCGCTGATGCTGTTTCGCATTCAGGACATTATGCTTGATATTTTTCATCTTGAGCATTTTGCTCAACAGTTCCGAGATTTCTACCGAAGTCGTACCCACCAGCACAGGGCGCTTGTCCGTCTTGCTGAGCTTTTCTATCTCGGCTACGACAGCCTTGTATTTTTCCCTTTTGGTCTTGTAAATCAGGTCGGGATAATCGTTACGTATCACCGGTTTGTTCGTCGGAATAACGATGACGTCAAGGTAATAGATTTTCCAGAACTCGCCCGCTTCGGTTTCGGCGGTACCGGTCATACCTGCAAGCTTGTGGTACATACGGAAATAGTTCTGCAGGGTTATCGTTGCGAAAGTCTGCGTCGCAGCTTCTATCTTGACATTTTCCTTGGCTTCAATAGCCTGATGCAAACCGTCGGAATATCTGCGTCCCTCAAGAATACGTCCCGTCTGTTCGTCAACAATTTTCACCTTGTTGTCCATCACCACATATTCGATTTCCCTTTCGAACATCGTATAAGCTTTCAACAGCTGGTGGATGGTATGCAAACGCTCCGATTTTACGGAATAATCGCTCAGTATCGAGTCTTTTGCAGTCTCCTTTTCGATGGAAGACATCTCGCTCTTCTCGACTCTCGCAATTTCGCTGCCCACGTCCGGCATGACGAAAAACGAGGAATCGCTAACCATGTTCGAAATATACTCAACGCCCTTATCCGTAAGCTCGACGGAGTTCTGCTTCTCGTCTATTACGAAAAACAGGTCGTCGGTAACTTTGAACATGTTACGGCTGTTGTCCTGCATGTAAACGTTTTCGGTTTTCTGCATCAGCGATTTGATTCCCTGTTCGCTTAAAAACTTTATGATTGGCTTGTATTTCGGCAAACCCTTGTGCGCCCGGTATAAAAGCAGACCGCCGTCGTCCGACCTGTTTTCCGCAACAAGTTTTCTCGATTCCGACAGCAGTTGCGTAACCAGATTTCGCTGAACCGAATACAGTTTTTCCACGTAAGGCTTGTATTCGTTGAACATCTGGTCGTCGCCCCGCGGCACGGGACCGGCAATGATAAGCGGAGTACGCGCGTCGTCAATCAGTACCGAATCGACCTCGTCCACTATTGCGTAATGATGTTTGCGCTGCACAAGTTCATCCGGCGAAAACACCATGTTGTCGCGAAGATAGTCAAATCCAAATTCATTGTTTGTGCCGAAAGTGATGTCGGCGGAGTACGCTTTGCGTCTTGCAGCGGAATGCGGCTCGTGCTTGTCGATGCAGTCAACCGACAGTCCGTGAAATTCGTATATGGGTCCCATCCATTCGGAGTCGCGCTGCGAAAGATAGGTATTGACCGTAACTATATGCACGCCTTTGCCTGCCAAAGCATTGAGAAAAACGGGAAGGGTCGCGACAAGGGTTTTTCCTTCGCCGGTACTCATTTCGGCAATGGCGCCGACTAATTTTCTTTTTCCGTCGGTAGTATTTTCATATTGCAGCTTCGGCGAGTTGAGCACAATCCCGCCGGCTAACTGTACATCGTAATGCACCATGTCCCACGTGATTAGATTCCCTCCTGCCGTCCATTTGTTTGCCCAGACAGCTTTGTCGCCCTCAATAACGACGCTTGATTTTTTGGCGGCAAGTTCCCTGTCGAAATCAGTCGCGGTAACAACAATCTGTTCGTTTTCCTTGAATCGTTGCGCCGTACTTTTAACTATCGCAAACGCTTCGGGAAGAACTTCCTGCAGGATTTCTTCAATCTTGTGGTCTACTTCTTCAACAAGGCTATCTACTTCGGTGTAAAGATTTTCTTTTTCCTTGACGTCAAGATCGGGGTCTTCCATTTGCCTTTTGAGTTCGGCGATTTGCTGCTCTTCTCCGGCATAATAGTCCTGAACTTTTTGCTTTAGAGCCAACGAAGCCGCACGAAGTTCATCATTGCTCAATTGCGAAATTCTTGGGTATATTTCATTGATTTTCGCCACTCTCGGCATTATTAATTTTAAATCCTTATCGGATTTCGTACCAAAAACTTGCTTTAAAACAGAGTTAATAAAATTCATATAATTTAAATTTATAACCAAATATAATGCCGCAAATATACGCGATAATTATTTAAAAAACTCAAAAAATCTGTAAAATGCTGCAATTCGGCAAGAAAACACGCTATAAAACAATGCCCGCAATAACGATAAATAACGTATAAAAAATAAAATGGCAAGATTTTACTCTATTCTAAAAACAGGACGACAAAATCCTGTTAATTCTGAAAATCCTGTTTCAGACAAAAAAATATGTTACCTTTGCGCGTTACTTTTTGTTGTTTTATTTGGTTAAATTTAAAAGTTAATATGATGGACAGACGTTTTTTATGCACGGCAATATTTGTTTGCCTGGCGTTATTCAGGCTTGAGGCTCAGGATATTTACCCTTATCCTGTTGACAACGGCGATCTCAGGAAAGTCTCCGATTTATACGCCAAGGAGATGTATCGCTCATCGCTGGAAAAGATATATTCGGCGAAAAAAGAGCCGGGAAATGTTTTGACGGACGACGATCTTGCTTTTTACGAAGCCATGAGCGCTTTGTATAACGAGCAGAGCAATGCCGAAGCGCTTTTGTCGGAAATCATTCATTCGAAACCGAAGAACATCCATTATCCCGAAGCCATGTTCGGATACGGTCGTTATCTGTACAGCAAAGGCAAGTATAAGGATGCGGCAGACGCTTTCAAGCAGATATCCGCTTCAGAGGTACCTTCGACGGAAAGAGCTGAATATTACTTTAAATCGGGATACAGCAGCTACAAATCGGGAAAAACGGACGAGGCTGTCAACGATTTCAGGAAAATCAAAGACCAGAGGAACATGTACGCCGACGCCGCCCTGTACTACTATTCCCATATCGAATACGAAAAAGGAAATTATGTTACGGCGAATCAGGGTTTTGAAAGATTGAAAACGAATCCCAACTACGCATCCGTAGTTCCATACTACACGCTTCAAATTGCATTCATCCAGAAAGATTTCGACAAGGTAATCGCTGACGGGGAAGGATTCCTGTCGCAATCGTCCGAAAGCAGGATGGGCGAAATCACCCGTATTCTTTCAGAAGCATACATGCAGAAAGGGAATTTCGAAAAGTCGGCGGAATATTTTGAGAAGTACGAGAAATCCACATCAAAACTGTCGAGGGAAGATTATTACCTGAAAGGATTTATCGCTTACGAGAAGGAAGATTATCCTTCGGCGGCAAAGAGTTTTGTTTCGGCGGCGGCAAACGCCAAAGATTCATTGAGTCAGCTGGCAGACTATCATCTGGGAGGCTGCTACCTGCAAACCGACTCTAAGGAAGACGCCCTGAGCGCATTCATGAGAGCCTCGCAAAATGATTTCAACGAAACAGTTCGGGAAGACGCGCTTCTCAATTATGCCAAGCTGTCTCTGGAACTGCGAAACAACGAAACGCCAATGCTGGCTTATCTCGAACAGTATCCCGCCAATGCCAACAATCCCGAATTTTTGACATACAGAGCCGAATCCGCGGCAAAAAAAGGAAACTATGCCGAAGCAATCAGGCTGCTGCAAACAAATCCAAACCCTTCGACTTCGGATCAGGCGGCAATACAGCGTCTTGCCTTTGCTGCCGGTACCGCGTCGTTCAAAAACAGTGATTATGCGCAGGCAATAGACATGTTTGACATGTCCATAAACAGTCCCGTACTGGGCAGCGACAATTCGGTCAAGGCTTTGTCCATTTACGGAAAAGCCAATGCCACATACGCTCTGGGGAACTACAGCTCGGCGCGCAGCCTGTTTCAGACTTTTATCAACACTGCCGGCTCTTTCAACCTGCAGGAATACAGCATCGCCCACTACAACACCGGATACTGTTATTTCAAGGAGCAGAATTATGATCAGGCGCTTACCTGGTTCAGGAAATATATCAGCTTCGAGGCAAACACATCCCGGAAAACGGTGTACCTCGGCGACTGCTACAACCGGATAGGCGACTGCTATTTCAAAAAGCGCGATTACCAGCTTGCGGCGGATAATTATACGACAAGCGAAAGCCTGGGGATACCCAATCCCGACTATTCCGCCCTGCAAAGGGGAATATCGCTCGGATTCACTTCCGGAACCGACGCCAAGATAAACGCGCTAAAGCATATACCGCGTTCATATCCAAACTCGACCCGTGTTCCGTCGGCATATTATGAGCTGGGCAGAACGTATCAGCAGCAAATGAAATATGATGATGCAATTTCCGCTTTCCAGTCCGTTATATCGAAATACCCTTCTTCCCCCGTCTATTCCAATTCGCTGGTAGAGTCGGGATTAATCGAGTTGAACAGGGGAAATTATGACAAGGCGCTGTCGTACTACCGGCAGGTTGTGGACAAGTTTCCCAATTCGCCCGAAGCGCAGAATGCACTGGAAGGAATAAAGAATATTTATATAGAACAAAACCGTATGGACGAGTATATTAATTACTCAAACAAAATCGGACAGGGCGTCAAAAGCCCGGGCGAAAAAGACTCGCTGATATTTATTGCGGCAGAACGGCTGTATCAGACAGGCGACTGCGCAAAGGCTTTGCCGGCAATGAGAAAATACCTCGAAGACTATCCTTCGGGAAGGTTCCTCACTCCCGCCAACTTCTATCTTGCCGACTGTTCCATGAAACAGCAGGACTACAGCGACGCATTGAGCGCCTACAGTTACGTTGTCCGCCAGCCGGAAAACGACTTTACCGAAACGGCATGGTCGGGAGTCGCCCGTGCAAACTATAATCTGAAAAATTATGCCGACGCCGCCGCTGCATTCGAGCAGGTCAAGAGTTTGGCGCAGACGCCCATCGGAAAATTTGACGCGGAACTCGGATGCATGCGCGCATACGTCGCCATGGAAAACAACGAAAAAGCCGCTGTTTCGGCAGGCGTTGTAGCCGCGTCAACGGGAATACCGCCGGAATTGAAGCGGGAAGCAAATCTGGTAATCGGACGGGCAAGCCAGCAGTCGGGCGACTATAAAAAGGCGCTGGAGATATTTAAAACCCTGGCGGTTGATCTCAATCAGCCGATAGACGCCGAAGCCAAATACAGAATGATTGCCTCGTATTTCGCCCAGAAAAAATACAAGGAAGCGGAAAACGAAGTCATTTCCTTCAGCGAAAATTCGACGCAGCAGCTTTACTGGCTTGCGAAATCGTTTATTATACTTGGAGACATCTATGTACTGAAAGATAATAAGGTACAGGCTAAAGCAACATACGAATCGGTGGCAAACGGCTATAAGCGCAGGGATGACGGGGTTATCGAGGAGGCAGAACAGAAATTGAGAGAACTTGAGTAAAAGGAATTTATATAAAATACTCTTATTTTCGGTAAGTTTCTCCGTTCTTGGTTTCATGATATACAAGATTGGAGTGGATACCATACTTAAGGGTCTGATCGGGATAAAATTATGGTTTTTTGTCATTGTTTTCCTGTGGTTTATCATATACGTACTGAACGCTTTGGCGTGGAAAGTGATGATATATAATGAAAAGGGAGAAAAAAAGCCTTCGTTTGCGTTTCTGCTGCGCATGACAATCACCGGATTCGCAATCAATTACATTACTCCGTTTGCCGAAATAGGCGGCGAGCCGTACAAAATAATGCATCTGAAGGAATATCTGGGTTCGGTAAAGGCGACGTCCTGCGTTATACTGTACTCTATGATGCACGTATTTGCGCATATCGTTTTCTGGATGATTTCGATTGTGCTGGTTCTGGTTTTTTACAGACTCTCGTGGGCGCCTTTTCTCTTGCTGTCCGTTTTGTTTACAGCGTTCTTTTTTGTTATACTGCTGTTTCTCAAAGGCTACAGGAACGGAATGATCGTGCGCACGTTCAGGATAATGGAGAAAATACCGTTTATCAAGAAATGGGCAAGGCGGATGAGCGAAACGAAATCGGACAGGCTGAAGGAGATGGATTATCATATTTCGCATCTCCATACTCACAGGCGTTCATCGTTCTACTGGTCGTTTTTCGTCGAGCTTTCATCGCGTTTCCTAATCTGCTGCGAGGTGAATATTATCATGTTTGCCTTGTCAGCCATGTTTCCCGGAGTGCATGTGTCGTTTCTTGATGCGATAATAATCACGGCGGCTTATTCCCTGTTTGCCAACATAGTGTTTTTCATTCCCATGCAGATAGCTTCGAAAGAAGGCGGCTATATGCTTGCTTTCGAAACGCTTGGACTGCCTTCAAGTCCGGCTTTCATCATTGCAATCATTACGCGCATAAGGGAACTGTTCTGGATTTTTATAGGGATAATCCTTTTGAAAACGAACAAGGAGAAATTAAAATCGAATTATATAGATATAAAATGAATACAGCGAATAAAATTGCGTCTTTGCTTTTGGATATAAAGGCAGTGAAACTAAGCGTTAAAGAACCTTTTACATGGGCGTCGGGATGGAAATCGCCCATATACTGCGACAACAGGAAAATCCTGTCGTACCCCGATGCAAGAAAATCGGTCTGCAAGGGTTTTGCCTCATACATCAAGGAACATTATCCTGATGCGGAGGTGATTGCAGGCGTGGCTACCGGCGCTATAGCTCACGGAATGCTTGTCGCCGAGGAACTGAATCTTCCTTTTGTCTACGTGCGGGCAAGTCCTAAAAGTCACGGTCTGGAGAATCTGATTGAGGGCGAACTTCCGGAAAAGTCGAAGGTTGTGGTCATCGAAGACCTGATTTCGACCGGAGGAAGCAGTATCGCAGCTGTCGAGGCTTTGAGAAAAGCCGGCGCATGCGTGCTTGGTCTGCTGGCTGTTTTCTCTTACGAATTTGATGCGGCAAGGCAGAATTTCAATGCGGTGAAATGCGACTTCCATTCTCTCAGCAACTATTCCATTCTGCTGAAAGAAGCGGCGGATTCCGGTTATATCGAGAAAAAAGACCTGGAACTGCTGAAAAAATGGCGCGAAGCTCCGGATAAATATGCCGGAACGTAATTTTACTCCTCTTTTTCGTCTTCCCCGGGCAAAGGGATATACTTTCCTTCCAAATACGCTTTTTTCATTTCAGGCCATAGTTCGGGCGATTCGAGAATAAACTTGCGCCACTGGAAAAAGTGAAGCTCGTTCTTGTCGATACAGACATAAAACAACAGCATCGTCAGTATATCCATATCTTTTTCTTTTTTGATGGCTTGCCATGCAGTTTCACGCAGGGAAAAACGGTCGGCAGTAAACCAGATAATGTCGTTAACAATTTGCTTTTGTGAAGTTTCAAAAAAGGGTTTACCGGTTTCCTGTTCATAACGAAACTGATTCCTTCCCAGATTTCCCGCTATCAGGATCGCCATTTCCTCAGGTTTATGCAAAGTGTAACATTGCTCTTCTAGTTCTCTCAGAATATATTCCTCCGAAGGGAGACCGTATCTCCTGATCCACTGCGCCTTGCTTGTGAAGTATGACGACATGTCATCGTCGCCTGTCATTTGTTTCGACAGGCTTTCCGTCACTTCTTCCAGTTTTTTATAGCTTTCGGCGATCTTTTTTGTACCCTTCTTTATGATCTTTCGAAAATTCGCTCCGTTTGCAGGTTCGGTGCATGCGAATATTTCCAGCAGTTTGTCGGCAGACAGGTAACAGTCTATTTTATCTGGCAATCCGCTCATGCGTAAAAAGATACGGTTTAAGCTTTTTATGCCGGTAGTCAAATCTTCGCCTGTTTTATTCCATTCGCGAGCCATTTCGCTTCCGGAGTCATACGGATTGATGGTAATGCCTTTATCAATCAACAGTTCAAGCAAGTCGGTCAGCGAAAAGTCTTCACAGTCTTCTTCCTTTTGTACTTCCTGTACCAGCGCAACCACAGCTTCGACGTCGTCAGTAGCTTCCAGATAAGGGAGCAACAAATCGGAAGCGCCCCACTGCGAAGGGGAATTATAGCGTCTCAACCAGATGATCAGCTCTTTCTTCAAAGCCTCATGGCATCCCTTTTCGATTAAAAATGCAAAGGATTCATAGAGGCTTAACTTGCTTAACACCAAAAAACGACGAACCAGCGAATCGACGTCGGAATAGAGCGGCAATAATCGGTCGAACAGTCTGTCGGGATCATTGCACAGCGGGACGGGAACCGGCGCACGCAACACGCCACCGAGCCAAAGCCGCATCCGTTCAATCTGATCTTCAGAATATTCGCCGTGCATGAAACAGTTTTCAGGGAATCGGCTTTCGAGGTATATCCCCAGCGCCAGCAGGGCAAGGGAATAAGGAGCGCCGCTTGTCCCGTTATCCCAGATGCAGCGGGAATCGTTCCCGATATGACCGAAATAGTACTGTTCTTTTTCGGTATTCCAGTCATACCACAGGATATCTTTCTCCGAAGCCGGATGTTTTGCATAGCTCGCCATATTCCTGTACAGCTCGAAAACTCCGCCCCATTCCAGCGATACATAATCAGTCTTAAC
>JAISDR010000255.1 GCA_031264645.1 Prevotellaceae bacterium
CACGGAGATTTGTCGCAGGCGCAGCGTGATTATGTAATGCAGAAATTCCGCATCGCTCACATCAGGCTGCTTGTAGCTACCGACGTCGCAGCCAGAGGACTGGATGTTAGCGACCTTACACACATCATCAACTTCAATATTCCCGACGATATCGAGACATACAATCACCGGAGCGGACGTACGGGACGCGCCGGCAAAACAGGAATATCCGTTGTAATAGCCGGCTTGAAAGACAAGTCTAAACTCAAGCAAATTGAGAAGAATATCGACAAGAAATTTGAACACAAGGACGTTCCGAAAGGTAAGGATATTTGCGAAAAACAGTTGTTCAATCTTATTGATCGAATGGAGCATGTGGATGTTGATAATGAGGAAATCGACAACTATTTGCCCGCCATCTTCAAGAAACTTGAATGGCTGGATAAGGAGGAGATTATCCGGAGATTTGTGTCGCTGGAATTTAACCGATTCCTGGCCTACTACAAGGATGCCGAAGATTTGGAAGTCGCAAAATTCGACGGTGAAGAAAAAGGCAAGAGAGGCAGAAAAGACAGGAAGTCGGAAAAATTCGAAAACGATACTCAAAAGGTAAACAGAAAAGCGGAGAAGGGTTTTACCCGTCTGCATATAAACATCGGTAAAAAAGACGGTTTGTTTCCAAATGTGCTTATAGAGCTTATCAACAAGACAGAAATAGGCAACAAAGTGAAGATCGGGAAAATAGACCTTACCAAAAAGGATACCTATTTCGAAATAAAATCCGAACAGGCAAAACCTTTATTGAATAACCTGCAAAACGTTTTTTACAGAGGACGGAAAGTAACGGTTACGGCGGTATAGCTCATCGGGATAACTTAATATACAAATTGTTAGTATATGAAAATAAAATTATTGTTTGCTTGTTTAGCCGGATTTATGCTTATTGTGTCGTGCGGGAGGAATGTTACGATAAAGGGAAATGTTTCAAATGCCGAAAACGAATTGCTGGAACTGTCGGTTAATACGACGCCAAAAAAGATAATCGACACGCTGCGGCTCAGCTCGTCGGGGAAATTTTCGTTCAAGTATGACTTTAAGAAAAGCTCCTTTCCGGTGTTTTTGACTTTATCCATATCCGACAAACCGCTGGCTTCGCTTCTGGTAGAACCCGGAGAGAGGGTAAATATGGAGACAGACATGAAAAATCCTGCCGAGTATAAAGTGTCCGGTTCCGAAGGCTCGCAACTGCTTAAGGAGCTTAACGACAAAATGCTGAAGACAACAATTTCCGTCGATTCGATAGCCCGGATATTGAATAAGCTCGAAACGCCGGTGGACGAAGAACGGTCGCAGGAAATAAACAGGGATTTGGCGTTAATATTTACAAAACACAAGAGAGACCTGATAAGATTCGTTATAAAAAACAATAAATCGTATGCTGCATACACTGCTGTTTACCAGATATTACCCAATGGAATAGGAGTTTTCGGAAAAGAGAGCGACGCCCTGTATTTCAAGCTGCTTGCCGATTCGCTGGAGACGAAATATCCGCGTTCGCCATACGTCCTGCAATTGCGAGACGATTATAACAAGCTGATTAAAACGAACGCCATCCAGAATCTGATTGATAACGCAAAGGAGACGGCAATGCCCGATATTAAACTGCCCGACGCAACAGGAACGCAGATTTCGCTGTCGAGCTTGAAGGGGAAAGTTGTGCTGTTGAATTTCTGGTCGTCAAAAGACAGGGTTACAGCGCAGAACAACAATGAACTCCTGCCGTTATACGAAAAATACAAGCCCGAAGGATTCGAAATCTATCAGGTCTCCATAGACGAAGACAGGGGAAGCTGGCTGCAGACTATCAACACGCAAAAGCTTACGTGGATAAACGTTTGCGATTTCACAGGAACGGCGACGTATCCGCTGAAACTGTATAACGTAACAAAATTGCCTGCAAATTACCTGATTAACAGAGACGGGGAGATTGCAGGAAAAGACCTGTTCGGCGAAAAGCTCGAAGAAAAAATAAAGGAAAATCTTTAGCGCTGAAATGATACAATTTGTTGGAGTTTAAAATAATATGAAGAATGAAAAATGATAACAGAGCTACGGATACTCCATTGATGAAACAGTATTACGGGATAAAGGCGAAACATCCCGACGCCCTGCTGCTTTTCAGGGTAGGCGATTTCTACGAAACTTTTGGCGACGACGCTATCAAAACAAGCGATATACTCGGTATTACACTGACAAAAAGAGCAAATATCGAACTTGCCGGATTTCCCTATCACTCGCTGGATACATATCTCCCGAAATTAGTCAGGGCAGGACAGAGAGTTGCAATCTGCGACCAGCTGGAAGACCCGAAACTGACTAAAAATATTGTCAAAAGAGGCATAACCGAGCTTGTAACTCCCGGAGTATCCATGAACAGCAATGTGCTTGAACACAGGGAAAACAATTTCCTTGCCTGCGTGCATATCGACAAAATATCAATCGGCGTAGCTTTCCTTGACATTTCGACCGGCGAATTTTACGTCGCCGAAGGAACGGCAAATTATATCGACAAGCTCCTGGGTAACTTCATGCCAAAGGAAATCCTTTTCCAGAAAGGAAAGGAAACGCTTTTTAACGAATATTTCGGACAGAAATATTACACGTACAAAGTGGACGAATGGTTTTTTGTTGCAGACTCGGCAAGGGAAAAACTGCTGCAACAGTTTCAAACAACCTCGCTTAAAGGATTCGGAATTGAACAGCTGATTAATGGGCAGACTGCCGCCGGAGCTATACTGTATTATCTCGAAATCACTCAGCACAACAAGCTTGCACACATATCGTCCATATCGAGGATAGAGGAAGACCGCTACGTATGGCTCGACAAGTTTACAATCCGCAACCTCGAACTGTTCGGCTCTCTAAACGAAAACGCCAAATCGCTGCTGAGCATAGTCGATAAGACGATATCGCCGATGGGCGCGCGTTTGCTGAAGCGCTGGATCGCTCTCCCGCTGAAGGAAATCAAAACGGTGAACGACCGTCTGGACGTGGTCGATTATTTTATACAAAATCCCGAAATCAAGGAAACCGTATGCAGCAAGATACTGGAAATCGGCGATATCGAGCGCATCATATCAAGGACGTCTGCCGGAAGGGTAAGTCCCAAGGAAGTGGTACAGCTGAAAATCGCTTTACAGGCATGTTCTCCAATCAAAAAAACATGTCTCGCCGCCGACAATGAAATATTAAGGCAGATAGGCGACCGCCTGAATCCCTGTTCGAAAATATGTGAGAAAATTGCGCGGGAAATCGTGCCGGAACCGGGGCAGATGGGCAAGGGAACGGTTATTGCAGACGGAGTTAACAAAGAGCTGGACGACTTGAGGGCAATATCCTCGCGAAGCAGGGAGGTGCTTGCCGAAATTCAGCAGCGGGAAATCGAACGAACGGAAATACCCTCTCTTAAAGTAAGTTTCAACAATGTATTCGGCTATTACATCGAGGTCAGAAATACTCACAGGAATAAGGTTCCGCCCGAATGGATAAGGAAACAGACGCTGGTGGATGCAGAACGGTATATCACCGAAGAGTTGAAACAGTATGAAGAAAAAATACTTGGCGCCGAAGAAAAGATACTCGTCATCGAGCAGCAGATTTATAACGACCTGATAACGGCGCTGATGGAGTATATCTCGCCTGTACAGCTGAACGCCAACCTCATCGGTCAGCTGGACTGCCTGCTCTCCTTTGCCGAACTTTCGTCAAAGTCAAACTATTGCAAGCCCGTCATCAACAGCGGGCATGTGATTGACATAAAGCAGGGAAGGCATCCGGTCGTCGAAAAGCTCCTTCCTCCGGGGGAAGAGTATATTGCAAACGACCTGTTTTTAGACCGTGACAGTCAGCAGATAATCATCATAACGGGACCCAACATGTCGGGGAAATCGGCTATTCTGAGGCAGACGGCTCTGATTGTGCTTCTGGCGCAGACGGGCTGTTTCGTTCCGGCTGAATCGGCTACGATAGGGATTGTGGACAAGATATTTACGCGGGTAGGCGCTTCGGACAATATCTCGCAGGGCGAATCGACTTTCATGGTCGAGATGAACGAGGCGGCAAGCATACTGAACAACCTGTCGGACAGAAGCCTCATCCTGCTCGACGAGATAGGACGGGGAACAAGCACTTACGACGGGATTTCAATTGCCTGGGCTTTGGTCGAATATATTCACGAGCATCCGACTTCGAAGGCGAAAACGCTGTTCGCAACTCATTACCACGAACTGAACGAGATGGAAAATTCCTTCGCCCGTATCAAAAACTACAATATCACCGTGAAGGAACTGAACAGCAAGGTCATATTCCTCCGCAAGTTTGTTCCGGGAGGCGTGGCGCACAGTTTCGGGATACATGTCGCCCGAATGGCAGGCATGCCCAAAAGCGTCGTAACACGCGCCGAAGAGATACTTAAAGAGCTGGAAAAATCACATAATTCGCTGGAAAAGCCTGTTGCCGACCTGGCAACGCACAGGGAAGGCTTTCAATTGAGTTTCTTCCAGTTGGACGACCCTGTACTGAAAGATATCAGAGATAAATTGAAGAAAATAGATATAAATAATCTGACTCCCATGGAAGCATTGAATAAGCTTAGTGAAATCAAAAGGATAACAGGGCTTTAGATAATGTATTTTAATTATTCATATAAATGAGAAATGTATTGATAATCGGTTCGACAGGACAGATAGGTTCGGAACTGACAATGGAGCTGAGATTGAAATATGGAAACCAGAATATAATTGCAGGATTTATCAGGGGCGCCGAACCAAAGGGCGAACTGCTCGAATCGGGACCTTCCGAAGAGGCTGACATCACGAATCCCGCGCAAATAGCCGAGACAGTAAGAAAGTATAAAATCGATACCATATATAATATGGCGGCTTTACTTTCGGCGGCGGCGGAGGCTAAACCCCAGCTCGCATGGAAAATCGGTCTGGAAGGACTGTTTAATGTGCTGGAAATCGCTCGGGAAATGAACTGCGCCGTGTTTACTCCAAGCTCGATCGGCGCTTTCGGGGAAAATACTCCAAAGGATAAGACGCCTCAGGACACGATACAGCGTCCCCGCACAATGTACGGGGTAACGAAGGTGGCGGGCGAGCTGCTTGGCGATTACTATTTCAAGCGTTTCGGAGTGGATACGCGCTCGGTTCGCTTTCCCGGACTGATTTCGCACGTAACTCCTCCGGGCGGGGGAACGACCGATTATGCTGTGCAGATTTACTATTCGGCAGTGGCGGGCGAGGTGTTCAAGTCGCCAATATCGGCGGGAACGTTTATGGATATGATGTATATGCCCGACGCCCTGCACGCCGCAATCAGTCTCATGGAAGCGGATCCGGCAAAGCTTGTCCACCGTAATTCGTTTAATATTACATCCATGAGTTTCGATCCCGAAATGATCAAATCGGCAATACTTAAACATATCCCCGATTTCAAGATGGTATACGAACCCGATCCCGTCCGTCAGGCAATCGCCGACAGCTGGCCCAACAGCCTCGACGACAGTTGCGCCAGAGAAGAATGGGACTGGTCTCCTCAATATAATCTCGACTCAATGACTGAAAGTATGCTTAAA
>JAISDR010000286.1 GCA_031264645.1 Prevotellaceae bacterium
CCCGG
Organism: Prevotellaceae bacterium; assembly: GCA_031264645.1. Classification (GTDB taxonomy): domain Bacteria; phylum Bacteroidota; class Bacteroidia; order Bacteroidales; family UBA932; genus JAIRLF01. The sequence goes on from JAISDR010000286.1 coordinate 6, forward strand.
CAAACGCGCCTGCCTCTGGGTGCAGGGATGTTCCATCCGGTGCAGGGGCTGCATGGTTCCGCATACATGGAAGAGGTCGGAAGGAAAGCCGGTACATGTCCGCGACCTGCTGCGACGGACCGTCTCGAACCGTGAAATCGAAGGGCTGACGGTTCTGGGCGGCGAGCCGATGGATCAGGCAGAAGCTCTGCTGCCCCTGCTGACCGGCGTGAAGGACGCGGGCTTGTCCCTGATCGTATTTACCGGATACGAACGGGAGCAAATCCGCGACGCCGCAGGAGAAAAAATCATCGCCCTGTGCGACATCCTGATCGACGGACCCTACATGCAGGAATATACCGACTTTTCGCGTCCATGGATCGGCTCCGCCAACCAGCAAATCCGTTTCCTGACGGACAGATACGCCCGCTTAAAAGAACAGCTGCTGTCCGGAAAACAAAAGATAGAAGTCCGCCTCTCCGCCGACGGAGCAGTGAAAATCAACGGTCTGCTGCCAAAAGATTTGCTGGAAGAACTGCAGCGCGAACTGTCAGGACGCTGAGGCTCGCTTGACGCCGAAACGCTGAATGTAGCCATCTATACTGCACAGTTTATATTTTTATTTCTTCAAGTATTTTTTCCGCCGTTCCGTTATTACATTCGACGTAGTCGGCGCAGATTTTTCCCTGTCTTTCTCTTTCCTTGCCGTCGCCGTCAAACCAGACGCTTAGCAAGTCGCGCAACTCCCTTGCGTTGTTGATCGGCGTAGCTCCGCCGGCGGCAATCAGTTTCTTTGCTTCTTCGAATTTCCCGTACTTGGGACCGAAAGTTACCGGTATCCCGTAAACGGCGGCTTCGAGGGTATTGTGTATTCCGTTGTCGAATCCGCAGCCGATGTATGCGGCTCCGGCATAGCGGTATATCATCGAAAGGATGCCGATCGTATCGACAATCAGGACGCCGGCTTCTTCAGGATTCCCCGATTCTGCCTGCGTATATCTCAATGTCTTGCGAAACGAAAACGTCTGTTCTGAAAATTCAATCCGTTCGGGATTAATTTCATGGGGGACTATTATCAGCTTAAGCTCGGGCATTTGCCTTATTGCTTCGGCGATTATCGTTTCGTCTTTGGGCCACGAACTGCCGGCTATCAGTACCTTCTGCGACGAGCGGACGAAGCGTTCGACAGGGGGGAAGGAGGCGTTTTTGAAAGCGATTTTGCATACGCGGTCAAAACGTGTGTCGCCCGTAACCGTAACATTGTCTATCCCGGCGGCAGAGAGCAGCTGCTTCGACTGTTCGGTCTGCACAAACAGGCGGGTGAAATACGGCAGGGGACTCAGCCATGCCATCGCCGGTCGGAAGAAATACTGTCCGGGACGGAAAGTCGCGGAAATCAAATAGCAGGGGATATTTCTTTTTTTCAACTGTTTAAGATGATTTGTCCAGTAATCGTACTTTATCCAGAATACGATTGACGGATTTGCGGCGTCGATAAACTTCCTTGCATTGAAGCAGGTATCCGGCGGGATGTACGATATCATATCCGCCCTGTATCCGCGGCTGGGCATGTATCCCGACGGCGAGAAGAACGTAATCAGAGTCCTGTATTCGGGATGCTGTTTCAGAAATGCTTCCAGGACAGGCTTTCCCTGTTCAAATTCGCCCATAGACGAGCAGTGCATCCACAGCAGGGGCTTTGTGTCGTTCCTGCGCATTTTCCTGATCCTGCCGATATTGCCGCACTGTCCCTTCAGCCAGTTCCGGATTTTGCGGTTGAACGGATACGCCAGGCAGGCAAGCAGATATGCAAAACAAGTTATTATGGTGTACAATGAATCAGTCTCCCATTTTTAATACGGCAAGGAAGGCTTCCTGTGGAACTTCCACGTTTCCAACCTGCCGCATGCGTTTTTTCCCTTTTTTCTGTTTTTCCAGCAATTTTCGCTTGCGACTGATATCGCCGCCGTAGCATTTTGCCAAAACGTCCTTTCGCAAGGCTTTGACGGTTTCGCGCGCAATGATTTTAGCGCCTATCGCCGCCTGTATTTTTATTTCGAACTGCTGTCGCGGGATGAGGTCTTTCAGCTTTTCGCACATTTTCCGTCCGAAATCGTAGGAATGTTCCCTGTGTATGAGGCTCGACAGGGCGTCGACCGGCTCGCCGTTCAGTAGTATGTCCAGTTTGACCAGATCGGCAGGATGATATTCCCCGACTGTGTAGTCGAAAGATGCGTAACCCCTTGATATGCTTTTCAGCTTGTCATAAAAGTCAAAAACTATTTCGGATAGCGGCATGTCGTAAGTAAGTTCAACTCTGTCGGTCGTGATGAAATGCTGGCTTATCAGCGTCCCCCTCTTGTCAAGACACAGTTTCATAACCGTGCCGAGATACTCGGTTTTCGTGATAACCTGCGCCTTGATATACGGCTCGTCTACCCTTTCGATGATGTTCGGTGACGGCAAGCCCGAAGGATTGTGCACGACAATGACGTCGCCCCTGGTCGTTGTTACGTTGAACGAGACGTTGGGGACTGTCGTTATTACGTCCATATCGAACTCGCGGTAAAGCCTTTCCTGAACTATTTCCATGTGGAGCAGTCCGAGGAAGCCGCAGCGGAATCCGAATCCCAGGGCGAGGGACGATTCCGGCTCGTACGTCAGCGAAGCGTCGTTAAGCTGCAGTTTTTCCAGCGAGGTCCGCAAATCCTCATACTCGTCCGTACTTGTCGGATATAGACCTGCAAACACCATTGGCTTGACGTCTTCGAATCCCGAAATGGCTGATTCGCACGGCTTGCCGACATGCGTTACCGTGTCGCCGACTTTAACTTCCGAAGCGGTTTTGATTCCGGAGATAATGTATCCCACGTCTCCCGCCCTGATTTCCTTTTTGGGAATCAGCTCAAGTTTCAGCGTGCCGATTTCGTCGGCTTCGTACTCCTTGCCGGTTGCAAAAAACTTGACCTTTTCGCCTGCGCGCAATGTCCCGTTTATTATTTTGAGATAGGCAATTATTCCCCTGAATGAGTTGAATACGGAATCGAATATCAGCGCCTGCAAGGGCGCGTTTTCGTCCCCTTTGGGAGCGGGGATTTTTTCTACGATGACCCTCAGTATTTCGTCTACTCCGGCTCCGGTTCTGGCGCTTGCAGATATGACGTCTTCATGTTTACAGCCAAGCAAGTCGACAATCTGGTCTTTTACTTCTTCAATCATTGCCGAATCCATGTCGATTTTATTCAGTACCGGAATGATTTCCAGGTCGTGCTCAAGCGCAAGATAGAGGTTGGAGATTGTCTGCGCCTGTATTCCCTGCGTTGCATCGACCACAAGCAGCGCGCCTTCGCATGAAGCAATCGCTCTCGAAACTTCGTACGAAAAGTCGACATGTCCCGGAGTGTCAATCAGGTTTAAAATATATTTTTCGTTATCCTGAAAATATTCCATTTGTATGGCATGACTCTTTATCGTGATCCCTTTTTCGCGTTCCAAATCCATATCGTCTAAAACCTGATCGTGAAAATCCCTTTCATTCAGAGTCTGCGTAGCTTGAAGCAGACGGTCGGCTAATGTACTCTTACCATGGTCAATGTGAGCAATAATGCAAAAATTTCTTATATTCTTCATCTTCCTGTTTGCCGGATTTTACTTGTTACTGAACATAAATTACGGCGCGCAAAATTAGTAAAAATTATAAATTACGGATGTATAAGCGTTTCTGCAATGAAAAAGATTTCAAGAGCTTTTCCGGTTTATACATTGTCATTCGGAAATTTCATCTATTTTTGCACAAATATTGGGATTAAAAATTCTTATGCAAAGTGAAGAAAAAGACAAAATAAAGGAAATCGTTCGGCTGTTACCGAATGGCCCCGGGGTATATCAGTTTTTTGACGCCTCGGGAAAGATTATATACGTAGGCAAAGCCAAAAATTTGCGGAAAAGGGTTTTATCCTATTTTCTTACAAAAGCCGAGAATGATCGGAAGCTGCAGATAATGGTAAAGAAAATAGTCGATGTGCAGCATACGGTTACCATGAGTGAATCGGACGCCCTCCTGCTGGAAAACAACATGATAAAGAAATACCAGCCGCGCTATAACGTGCTCCTGAAAGACGACAAGACTTATCCGTGGATTTGCATCACAAATGAACGCTTTCCAAGAATGTTGCTCACACGAAAGAAAATAAAAGACGGATTGAAATATTTCGGCCCCTATACTTCGGTCTCCACTGTAAAAATATTGCTTGACCTTATAAGGCATATATATCCGATACGCACATGCCGCCTGAGTCTCTCGCCGGAAGCAATTGCAGTCAAAAAATATTCCGTATGTCTGGAATATCATATCGGCAACTGCAAGGGCCCATGCATAAACATGCAGCAGGAAAACGAGTATATGGAACTGTTCACGCAGGCAATCGACATAATCAAGGGAAATACGGGCGAAGTGCTTGAAATATTGACAGCCAAAATGAACGAGGCTGCCGAAAACCTGAATTTCGAAGAAGCCCAGTCTCTGAAAGAAAAACTGCAACGTCTGAAACACTATCAGTCGAAATCGGTGATCGTTAACCCTTCCATTAATAATATTGATGTGTTCTCCTTTATCTGTGAAAAAGATATGGCGTATTCGAACTTTATGAGAGTTGCCAATGGCGCGGTGGTGCAGGCTTATACTCTTGA
>JAISDR010000296.1 GCA_031264645.1 Prevotellaceae bacterium
GGCGTGAAGTCGGCCGTGCTGTTGGCCGGAACGGTTACCCGGTAAGTGACTTCCTTCCGCTTCTTTTCCCAGCGGGATACAATCTTTCCGTAGGGAGAACGGAATGAAATATCGGCATACTGAAGCCCCTCTACAAAAGAAGGTTTCAGCAGGACATTCCCGAATCCCGGATGTTCCGGGTCAACGCGGATGCCACCCAACGCCTTGTAGAACCAGGCGCTTTCCTCGCCGAACATGATATGGTTCAGTGAAGCTTCACGGGTTTCGCCGATAGCGTGCCATTCTTCGTATAAAGTGGTTGCATTATCCTTCACAATCCAGTATCCCAGGGAGGGATAGGTTTCCTGTGCGGCGACAGTGTATGCCAGGTCGGCATAACCGTTTTCGCTTAACGCATGAAAAATGGATTTCGTTCCCAATAAGCCCACATTCAAATGGGAATTGTCGATTTCCACTACCTGTTTCGCCAGATTGACTGCTACTTTTTCGCGCAAATCGTCGGGAACAAGCCCCCAAAGCAATGCCGTACTCATTTCCGTCTGGTATCCATGTCCGTAGATGGCGGTTTCCCTATTAAGGTATTCCTTATTGAAAGCGGACCTGATGTTTTCCGCCAACGTGGAATACTTTTCGTAATCGTCTGTCTTTCCGAATAGTTTTGCCGTTTTGGCTAAAAGGAGAACAACGCGGTAATAATATACTGTAGACGTATATTTCTGCGGCGTCTGCGCCTTGACCGGCACCCAGTCGCCCAAACCACAATCACACAGGCCGTCGGGCGATATTTCCGCCAGGCGATCTACATAACGCCTGATAGGGTCGTACATATCTGCCAGCAGCCGGCTGTCGCCATAAAACTCGTAGACCGCCCAGGGGATAATGGCCACGCTGCCCGTCCAGTCCGGCCCGGTAGCCCAGTCAAGCCCCCATCCGCTTGTAGGGATGATGTTGGGCAATAAACCGTTAGGTTGCTGTGCGTCCTTGTGATCGGCAAGCCATTTTTCGTAAACCGTGATGCCGTCGAAATTGTACAGTCCCAGGTCAACGGCATAATTTGCATCGCCGGTCCATCCGTTTTTTTCACGATGCGGGCAATCGGTCGGATAGCCGAACATATTGGAAAGATAGGAATTGTTTGCTGCATACCAGATTTTATTGATGGTCGGATTGGAAGTTTCGACATGTCCCGTCGGCGGAAGGTCGCTGTGCATGAACCATCCGTTCAGCGAGTTTGCCGTCAATTCAATGGGCTTGTCGGATGTAACTTCAACGTACTGGAATCCCTTGTAATTGAAACGCGGCATAAATTCTTCCTCTCCCCTGCCGCTCAGGATAAAAATGTCGGTGGAGAAAGGGTCGGAATCGTCAACGGGACGGTAATGTTCCGCGATGTTCCGGATATCTATCCGGTCGCCGGGGCGAAGAATTTCCGAATGTACAAGGCGTATCGTAGCGCCGGCTTCGCCTTTTACCCGCAACTGGCTTACTCCGGAAATGTTTCTGCCCAAATCGAAAATATACTGCCGGTCGCTGATTTTCCTGAAATTCTTCACGGCAATTTTTTCCACGTCCCGAATCGGGTGCAATTGCTGCGATACAATCAATGGCGACGGAGCCAAACGGTAAATGGCATTCTTCCATTTGGAATCGTCAAAACCGGCAGTGTTCCATCCCGGCTGTTCCAAACGGGCGTCGTAATGTTCGCCCGTATATATGCTGTTAAAAATCACCGGACTGAGATCGGTTTTCCAGTCTCTTTCCGATTTGACGGTTTCGACGGAGCCGTCCTCGTAAACGATCCGCAAATCCATACAGAAAGCCGGACGGTCGCGCCAGGGAGCGCGGTCGAAATACCATACGGCGGTGGACTGCATATTATACCATCCGTTGCCCAGCAGCACGCCTATCGCATTTTTCCCGTCCTGCAGCTCGCCGGTTACATCGTAAGTTACATACAGATTTCTGCGGTCGAAATGCGTAAACGTCGGATCAAGACGGTGATCCCCTATTCTTTTTCCGTTAATATACATCTCGTAAAGACCCGCAGCCGCTATATATGCGCGAGCCGATTTGACTTTTTTACCTGTCTGAAATTCCTTGCGGAAATAAGGCGCCGGCTTCACATGAATACCGTTGCCGCCAAGGTGTTCGCCGTCGCTGATCCAGTAAGCCTTCCAGTTTTTGATATCCATCATGCCCGTTTCAAAAAAGGATATACCGGACGTCCGGAGAACATTGTCCATATCCCTGATTTCCACGCGCCAGAAATACTTGGTAAAGGGCGTTAAGGGCGTTCCAGAATAGGCGACCAGCATATCGTCCGATTTCATACTTTTACTCCAGACAGCGCCGTTTCCCCTGGATACGTCGGCAGAATCCGTACCGACAATAATCCGGTATTCCTGCTGAACAGCTCCATGCCTGTCATCCTGCAGCTGCCACGACAAGCGCGGACTGCCGACGTCAATCCCCAATGGATTAATCAAATACTCGCAGCGAAGCTGTACGGGTTGAATCTGCGCCTGTGCAAAAATACATGCAAAGGCAAAAAGAATGGTAAGAAAATTTGTTTTTTTACGCATAATGATTGTTTTTATAGAATTCTTGATTTCACTCCTTCAGAAGTCATTTTCACCGGCTTAATAAAACCGTTTTTGTCGAATGTCATTTTTTCAATGCAGGTCATACGGTGGTTAGCCATCCTGTCGTTCAGCGGACGGCGGTGGTAAACGATATAATAATCCTCCGTATCGGGAATATGCATGACCGAATGATGTCCGGCGCCCGTTGCCAGGATTGAATCCTGCTGCAATATTCTCTCCACGCGCTCGAAAGGTCCAAAAGGAGAATCGGATATTGAGTATGCAACGGAATAGTCCGGTCCTGTCCAGCCTCCCTCGCTCCACATAAAGTAATATTTATCGTTTCGTTTAAACATAAACGGTCCCTCGGTATATCCTTTGGGAGTTACTTCCTTGAATATCTCGCCATCGTCAAAAGGCTGTAATGCAGTGAAATCATCGTTCAACCGGACAATATTGCAGTGTCCCCAGCCTCCGTAATACATGTAATGCCTGTCTCCGTCTCTGAAAACAAACTGGTCGATTGGCTGCGCTCCGTTGACAATCGTGTCTATAAGCGGTTTACCCAGCAAATCTTTATACGGACCTTCGGGACGGTCGCTTACGGCAATGCCTATTCCTCCTGTTTCTCCCTGGTGCACGTCATTAGCTCCAAAGAAAAAATAGTACTTATCGCCCTTTTGGATTACGGAAGGCGCCCACATCGCCTTTTTCGCCCATTTCACTTCGGACGTGTCAATTATGGATGCGTGCTTTGTCCATGTAATCAAGTCTTTTGACGAAAAACAGTCGAAAAAGACCTGCTTTTCATAATCATAGCTGTAAGTCGGATATATCCAGTATGTATCCCCGTAAATTATACCTTCGGGATCGGCATACCAGTCTTCGAACACGGGGTTTCCACTCATTGGAACCTCCCTGCTTTGACAGGAAGAGTACAAAACCAGTCCCGCCAGGAGAATTGAAAATTGAAAATTGAAAATTGAAAATATCGCGATGCAGCGCAAAAGTCTCCCTGAAATCATTGGAATACAGTTTCTTTTCATCAGTCCTTATTTATTATTTCGTTTAAACTTAAAATCGCGCTCATTTCCTGCTGTATTTTTTGTGCCTCCTTTGAAGCCGCATCAGCAAAATTTGCGGTTTTATCGGCATACAGAATTGCTCTTGAAGAGTTTACCAGCAAGCCGCACATGCTGTTCATTCCGTATTTTGCAACATCGCTCAGGCTGCCTCCCTGCGCACCTATCCCCGGAACAAGCAAAAAATGATCGGGCACAATAGTTCTGATTTTTGCAAGCATTTCGGCTTTGGTAGCGCCGACTACATACATCGTGTTATCGACATTGCCCCAGTTTTTCGATATGTCTAAAACCCTCTCGAACAGACAAGCGCCCTTGCCGTCTTCCATATATTGAAAATCGCTTGCCGAGGGATTTGAGGTCAGGGCAAGCAGTACGCTCCATTTACCGAGAAATTTCAGGAACGGTTCAAGGGTATCTTTTCCCATATACGGAGACAGGGTTACTGCATCAAAATCAAATGTTTCGAAAAAAGTTTTTGCGTACATTTCCGAAGTGTTGCCGATATCGCCCCTTTTGGCGTCGGCGATAATAAACACGCTGGGACAGTTCTCTCGTATGTATGCGACGGTTTTTCGCAATGAAAGCCAGCCCTTTTCGCCGTTCGATTCGTAGAAGGCGATATTGGGCTTGTAAGCTACGGTATAATTGACAGTTGCATCAATAATCGCCTTGTTGAACGAGTATGCGGGATCAGGTTTGGAGAGCAGACACTCAGGCAGTTTCCCGATGTCGGTATCCAAACCTGTGCAAAGAAAACTTCTTTTCTTTTTAATTTGCTCAAATATCTCTTTTGCTGTCATTTCTTCAGTCCTTTTCCTGTTTTGGTAAGTATATTGTTTGTCTCGAAATATTCGAGAAGCCTGTCGAGTACTCCGTTTACAAATACACAACTGCTTGATGTGCTGTAGAATCTTGCCAGGTCAATATATTCGTCCATGGTTACTTTCACCGGAATATCCGGAAATTCGATAAATTCCGAAATTGCAATTATCAGTATCAGAATGTCCATCAGGGCAATTCTTTCAACATCCCAGTTGGGCGTATGCTCGTCTATCAGGGCATTGTATTTGTCGTAATTTGCAACCGAATGTTTTAACAGGCGTTCGGCAAACATCTCATCGTCGCTGTTTTTGTACAGCGGCATCAATGAAAACGGTCTGCTTTCCTTGATGGAATTAACCGTTTTGACGATATTGCTGATGATAAATTCAGGCTCGTCCGTCCAGTAAATACTTTGCTCTTCGAGCAGGGAATACAGGTCGCCAAAGTCCTCAAATTCATTGCAAAGAATGTTGATGACTAATTTTTTGTCCAGCTTGAAAGACGTTTCGGGATTGGACATGTATTCCATGAAATAGTCTTTCCCGGTAATATTGCCGTACATTTTACCGACGATACTTGCCGCATCAGCCAGAATAGCGGAATTTTTGACGGAAAAACTTTGCAGATCCTTGTTTTCTGCAATCTGTTTTATGAGTTTGTTGTTGATAAACCTCATATTGGGATTTTTCTCGTCGTCTGTCGGTAAAAATTTCTGTCTGCCGATTTCTATCTTGTTTTGAGCGTGTTCCTGTAATAATGGGAGGAAACAAAACAGATATTTATATTGTTCATAAGCTTTGCCAATGCTTAATTTCAACTCTTTTTCTGCAGCAGGTAAAGAGTTTTTTTCCCCGATAACATATCCGTAAAACTCTTTTAAAAC
>JAISDR010000030.1 GCA_031264645.1 Prevotellaceae bacterium
TGATATGTTGAAATCTTTGCATATTTGCCGGAAAACAGGAGGTTTAATGTCGTATCGTTTTCGTATATTTGCAAAAAAAATGTCATGAAGAAATTACCGGTAGGAATACAGACATTCGAAAAGATCCGCAATGACGGATACCTGTATGTGGATAAAACGGAATACATTTATCGCCTGGTTACAGGCGGAAACAGTTATTTTCTGTCGCGTCCCCGCCGCTTTGGGAAGTCGCTTACGTTAAGCACGCTTGAGGCGCTGTTCACGGGACGGGAAGAACTGTTTGAAGGGCTTTATATCCATGATAAATGGGACTGGAGCAGGAAATATCCCGTCATTCGGATCGACTGGTCGAATATAGATCACCAAACACCGGAAGATATTGAAAATGATTTATCTGATGTTTTACAGTCAAAAGCCGAACATTATGGCATTACCCTTAAACGTAAACGCGCTTCCGGTCGTCTGGATGAATTAATCGAGCAAATATACCGGAAAACCGGCGAAAAAGTTGTCATACTGATAGACGAATACGATGTTCCGATACTTGACGTCACAGGCAAATCAAGCGAAGAAATAGAAGCCATGCAAAAAACGCTTCATAATATTTATAAAGTACTGAAAGGCGCCGACGAGTACATAAAATTCATTTTTCTGACCGGCATATCGAAATTTGCAGGCATATTGATTTTTTCAGCGCTGAACAATCTCAAAGATATTACTTTGAAGAAAGAATATGCTGCCATTTGCGGCATAACGCAGGAGGAACTGGAAAATAATTTTACAGAGCATATAGATGTTGCGGTTGAAAAACTGTCTTCAACACGCGACAAACTGCTGGATGATATCCGCCAATGGTACAACGGCTATTCGTGGGACGGAAAAACTTCCGTATACAATCCGTTCAGTGTTTTGCTTTTTTTTGATGAGAAGGAATTTAAAAGCTACTGGTTCGCAACCGGCACTCCCACTTTTCTGATCACACTGCTCAAAAAACGCAACAGCGTAGAATCGTTTCTACAGCCGGTTCAGGCGAGTGAAGCCGTTTTCAGCAGTTACAATCCCGAACGCCTCGAAACTCTCCCCTTGCTGTTCCAGACCGGATATCTGACAATAAAGAAAATCACAAAAGACGACAGCAACAGACTTATTTACACGTTTGAGCCGCCGAACGAAGAAGTCCGTGATGCTTTTGTCAGCCATTTGTTCGGAGCATACAGCGAACTGGAGGTGGATGAAATGTCCAGGTTGCATGACGATATGCAACATCAGCTAAAGACCGGCGATTCCGAAGGACTCGAACGAAGTTTGAAGACAATGATTGCGCGCGTACCGTATCAGTTACACATCGAAGAAGAAAAGTATTATCACTCTCTGCTTCTCGTGTGGTTACATTTCATGGGATTTAAGCCACAGGGAGAAATATCGACCAATATCGGACGGATTGACGCCGTATGGAAACTGCCTGACATGACGGTTATCGCCGAAGTCAAATACAGCGCTAAAAAATCCTTTCTCGGCAGGCTGCTCAGCAAAGCGTCAAAGCAAATACACGACCGGAAATATTACGACGCATACCGCAACGAACCCGGTAAAATTGTTCTTGTCTCGATCGCCTTTTCGGGGCGGGAAATCGGATGCAGGATTGAAATGTTGAATAATTAAGTAATCGTCCCATTTGGCGTCGTCTGTTATCTTTTCCTGATTCCGATTCGTTCCTGATTCTTGCCCCGATAATATTTATAACTTGCCGATTCTAAAAGTGCGATGTTTGTCCCGTTTATTCATTAAACCCGAATCAGCGACAACTACGAAACCTTCCAGTTTGAAGCGAGTTTCATACTGAGCGACATTAAACAGGGAATAAAGGATTATACATGCGTTGCAATAAAAAAATGCTACCTTTGCGCCCGAAATTTAATAAGGTTTATCAGAGTATGAAACATGTATTACTGATTCTGTTTATTGGAATCTTTTCCGGGTGCAGGGCGCATTCCCTTTATCCGGATGCTGAACCTAAGCCGGATAATCTCACAGCCATTCCTTTGGGAGGGAATACATACATTACGGAAAGAGGTGTAAACCAAAGAACGGGACGCGGTTCCATCACAGAGCGGGGGATATCCGGCTGGACGGATCCGGCTACCGTTTTCAGCGTATATTTCAGAACATCCGCCGTCGGGGAACTGAATCTTTTTCTGAGGCACAGCGGGGCGCACGAATCGCTCATCAGCGTTGAAAGCCTCGGCAAACAGTCTGAAGTTAAACTTAAAGCCGGCGTGAACGACACCGCATACCTGTGTACCCTGACGGTGAAGGACGCGGGCTATGTCAGGGTGGACTTGCAGGGAAAGATGAAAAACGGAGAATCGTATGCCGCAGCCGACTACCTGCTTGTAAACGGGGAAGCCGCGAAGGGAAAGATGCATTTTGTAGACGATTTCTCATTCTACTGGGGGCGGCGCGGTCCTTCGGTACACCTTTACTATCCCCTTCCCGGGAACGAGGATATCGAATGGTTCTACAGCGAAATCACCGTCCCGGAAGGCGGGGGACCCACCGGCTCGTACTACATGGCAAACGGATTTGGCGAGGGATATTTCGGAATACAGATCAACCGGGAAGACGAGCGCAGAGTTCTGTTTTCGGTCTGGAGTCCGTTTGTTACCGACAATCCCAAGGACATACCCGAAGACATGCAGGTAAAACTGCTGGACAAAGGCGAAGCGACCCGTACCGGCGAATTTGGCAACGAAGGCTCGGGAGGACAGAGCTACCTGATATATCCCTGGAAAACAGGACAGACATACCGCTTCCTCACAAGAGTAAAGCCCGACGGCAAAGGCTCGACCGCCTACACATCCTATTTTTACGGTAACGACGGCAAATGGATGCTTGTAGCCTCGTGGCTGCGTCCGAAAACGGATACGTACTATAGCAATGCACATTCGTTTCTCGAAAATTTCGATCCCGAAAAGGGATACCTGTCGAGAAAAGCGCTGTACCGCAATCAGTGGGCGTGCACCGCGGACGGCAAATGGATAGAACTGACCAAAGCCGGATTTTCGGCAGACGAAACGGCAAGAAAACAGGCGCGAATGGATTACAGGGGAGGCGAACAGGACGGCTGCTTCTTTTTGCAGAACGGCGGATTCCTGAGCGACTATACCCTTGTCGGCACAATGTTTTCCCGTACCGGAACCGGAAAAGCGCCGGAAATAGATTTTGCAGGACTGCCTGCAGGAATAATGACAATAAAACCCTGATACCCGATGAGTAAAAAAAGTTCAAAAAAACTGAAAAAACTGTGGAGCAACATGCTGTTCAGACATGCATGCCTGATTGCAGGACTGGTAATATTCCTCCTGATTCTCAGCAACGTGTTCCTTGACGTGTTTACCCGTCACGGAAAGTCCGCTCCCGTACCGAATTTCACGGGAAAGTTTCTGGATTCCGTGATGGTAATTGCCAAAAACAACAGTCTGAGAATAGAGATTGTCGATTCCGTCTTCCGCATTGACGCTCCGCGCGGCTCGGTTTTCGTACAGAATCCCGAAGCGGGAACCCACGTGAAGAAAAACAGGAAGATTTTCCTCACAATGAACTCCTTTTCGCCGAGAAAGGAATCCGTGCCGAATGTCATCGAGACCTCGCTGAGGCAGGCAAAGACGGAACTCAACGCCAAGGGCTTCAGGATAGGCAGGCTGGAATATACCCGCCAGTATCCGTACGTCGAAGTCTTTCAGCAGATGTACAGGGGGCGGAACATCGAGCCGGGCGTCCTGCTTCCCGTAGGCGAGTATATCGACTTGAAACTTGGACTGGACAGCGTGTCGACGGCAACGTTCAGCGTGCCCGACGTTACGGGACTTTCAAGACATGCGGTGGAAGACGCCATCATCGACAACTCGCTGAACTACATCCTGACTTTTGACCGGAAAGGCGTCAACACAATCACCGACAGCCTCAACTGCGTGGCGTACGAACAGGATCCTCCGGCAGGCTCGGGCGCATATTACGGAGCGAATGTGAAAGTAAAATTAAAGTTACCTGTAAAGAATAAGAAATAATAATGGATATACAGTTTAGTGAAATATGTGAAAATGTGTGCGGCATTGCGCGCATTGCGGGAAAGTTCATGCTGGATGAAAGGAAAAACTTCTCGCCGGACAGGATAGAAGTCAAGGGCGTCAACGATTTTGTGTCCTACGTCGACAAAAAAACCGAAGAGCTGATTGTCGGACGCCTGTCGCCCCTGATTGCCGGCGCGGGTTTCCTGACCGAGGAAGGAACAGTCCGGCAGTCGCGCGACGCTCAATATACGTGGATAATCGACCCCCTGGACGGTACGACAAACTACATTCACGGTCTTGCCCCGTACGCGGTCAGCATCGGTTTGACGGAAAACGGCGTACCCGTACTCGGAGTGGTGTATATCGCTTCCGCCGACCAGTGTTTTTACGCATATAAGGACAGCGGGGCGTATCTGAACGGCGAGGAAATCAAGCCCTCGTCCATTGAACTGATTAAGGATTCGCTTACCATAACGGGTTTTCCGTACCGACTGGGCGACAAAATCGACAGTTACATGAATCTCATGAAACATCTCACATCCAACTCTCACGGGGTTAGACGGCTCGGTTCCGCCGCCGCCGACCTGGTATACATTGCCGCAGGATGGGCGGAAGCCTTCTATCAAACCGACCTGAATCCCTGGGACGTCGCTGCCGGCGCTTTCATCGCAAAGCAGGCGGGGGCGAGCGTGAGCGATTTCACGGGAGGCGACAATTACATCTTCGGACACAGTATTCTCGCAACGGGCAACAAAAGCCTCGGCAGGCAGATGATTGACCTGCTGTCGGAATATTTTCCCGGACAGGAGTAGACGGAAATGAAGAACTTTGCATATCTCTGTCTTAAAGGCGTTCTGTTCGCCGTGTCGCTTGTCCCGATACAGGCGGGATACGCTTTTTCCTCTTTTCTGTATCTGATATTGAGACATGTAATGAAATACCGCAAAAAGGTAATCGAGGCAAATTTGCGCCTGGTATTTCCCGATAAAAGCGAAGAGGAAATATCCGCGATAACGAAAAAATACTACAGGCATCTGTCCGAGATATTTGTCGAACTTGCGTATTCGCTGTATATTCCGGAGAAAACCCTCCGCAGGCGCATCCGTTTTGTCAATCCCGAACTGCTCAACAAATACTACTCCGAAGGCAGGCATGTGGTTGCCGTTACGGGACATTATGCCAACTGGGAATGGGGCTACGGATGCCCGATGTATTGCCGGCACAAGCTTATGGAAGTGTACAAGAAGCTGAACAGCAAAATATCCGACAGGCTGTTCCACGACGTCAGGGCAAGATTCGGAGGAATCCCCGTGGAAATGGCGAACATGAAGCCCATCATCGCCGAATCGCAGAAACATCCCATACTCATCTATCTCGTGGCAGACCAGACCCCCGCGGGAAACGAAAAAACATGGTACTACACTTCGTTTCTCGGGATTGACGGGACGCCGGTGTTTATGGGTCCCGAAAAGATGGCGCAAAAGTTCGACGCGGTTTTCGTATTCGTAAACATGCAGAGGGTGAAAAGGGGATACTATCGCCTGGAATTTATTCCGCTGTGCGAGAACTCCAGAAATACGTCGCCAAACGAACTTACGGACAAATATCTGCGAACGATGGAAAAAATCATATACAATAAACCGGAATACTGGATGTGGTCGCACAGACGATGGAAACGAAGAAAAACCGCAGTATAGCGCTGTCGACGGCATATCTGCCCAATATCCGGTATTTTTCCAAGCTGCTGCACGGGGAAGCCGTTATCGAACAGCACGAGAATTATTTGAAGCAGACTTTCAGAAACCGCTGCGAAATACTCACTGCCGGCGGGATAATGTCCCTGACCGTTCCGGTTAAGCATACCGGCTCGAAAATCCCGATCAGGGATATAAGGATTGACTATGCCGACAACTGGCAGCGGCTGCACTGGCGAACAATAAATGCCGCTTACCGCTCATCTCCCTTTTTCATGTATTATGAGGACGATTTCCTGCCTTTTTTCACTAAGAGGGAGGAATTTCTGTTCGATTTTAACTGCAAAATGCTCGACATGCTGATTGAACTGACCGGACTGAAAACGACAATAAAATTGTCCGACAGCTATCTGCAAAACTGCGATATGGACTTCCGCTACCTGATAAGTCCGAAAAACAAAACCGCCGACCCCGATTTCTCCCCCGTCCCGTACTGGCAGGTTTTCAGCAGTAAATTCGGATTCCAGCCCAACCTCAGCATACTCGATCTGCTGTGCAACGAAGGAAATAACAGTTATTCTATTATAAAAAATGTTTAAATTTCAATTTACAATTGCCCTGTCGGTAATGTTCCTGTGGACGCCGCATGTCCGGGCACAAAACGACTCTGCCGCTACAAAAATTCAAGCGCCCGAAATATCGGGCTTGCTCAAGACAAGATGGGAATACTGTTTCGAGGATAATACCGGCAGATTTGATATCCGCAATGCCCGTGTGAAACTGGGAGGAAAACTCAGCCGGCATGTCGCTTACGGATTGCAGATGGACTACAGTACGCACGGGAAACTTTCCCAGTATCAGAACATGTATGCCAACCGCAGCTTTGTCGCCAAGTTCGTCAATCCCGACTCCCGCGACCTCGGGATGCAGCTCGACTATAAAATCCCCCGCATCCCCCTGACAGCGCACGCCGGCGTTTATAATGGAGCCGGAATAAACAATCCGCAGTGGCAGAAATCGCCTTTCGTGCTAAGCCGCTTGGTATACGGGACAATGGAGGGCTTCAGGGCGGGTCTCAAGTATTACGGAGGCAAAACGCCCGCCGGCGACAGGATTGCCAATTACGGCTTCGACCTGCGCTATGCCGGCGACAGATACGCTGTCGAAACCGAATATGTTGTTAAAGACTCGGTGAATACCGGCGCTTATCTGTCGGCGGCATATTTGCAGGGTTCTTACCGTTTTCCCGTGAATGGAAAAATGGCGAAATACATTACTCCGACCCTGCGCGGCGATGCAATGGGATATGACTTTTTCGACAGGGGATTTGACGTCAGCCGGCTGACTTTGGGTCTGAATATGGGACTGGGAACAAAGCAGATGGATACGGAAATACGTTTTAATTATGAATATTTTGTAAGGAAAAATGAATCCGGAATAAGAGATGATCCGTACTATGCCGCTTATTTCGAAAGAACAGACAAGGGAATGTTCGACAAGTTTACCGTGGAATTTTTAATCAAGTTTTAATTTTCACAATAAAAAAATATACTTAATTTTGCGGCAATAAAAATTGATAAAATATGAATCAGGAAAGATTGAATCCGTTAAATGACTATCTGTTCATGAAATACATGGGCGAAGAGGGAGACGAGGAGCAGCTGATTGCTTTTCTGAACGCTGTTCTGCACAAAACTCACAGAGACGGCATAGTGTCGGTAACCGTGATTAAAAACCGGCAGATATCCGCCGCGATCATAAACGACAAGGCGAGTATTCTTGACATACGGGCTGAGATGAACGACGGTGAATATCGAAGTGCAGCTTCGCGACGTTGGCTGGCTGACTTTTTTTGACAAAATTGCAAATAATGAAACAATAAATCAAATAATTGGAATGGATACGGCCATAGCACAGGAACAGGAAAAAATATCGTTTGTCTCGCAG
>JAISDR010000228.1 GCA_031264645.1 Prevotellaceae bacterium
ATTAAAAATAGACGGTTTCATGGAGTTATATCCTTTAAAATTCAAGCCGATATATAAGGAAAGAGTGTGGGGGGGCAACAAGCTCTCAACGGTTATCGGGCGAAAAAAGAAAAGCGAAAAAGTTATCGGCGAAAGCTGGGAACTGTCGTCGGTGGGCGGCAGTCTGTCGGTTGTTGCAAACGGGTATCTCAGGGGCAACAACATTCAGGAGTTGATTGAGACATACATGGGCGACATCGCGGGCGACAGGGTGTATGAAAAGTTCGGAATAGAATTTCCACTGCTGTTCAAGCTGATAGATTCGGCTGAACGGCTTTCGGTACAGGTTCATCCCGACGACGGGACGGCGCTGGAACGCCACAGGGCATACGGTAAAACGGAAATGTGGTATGTGATGGACGCTTCCGAAAATTCGCAGATATACGCGGGGTTCAATAAAGACCTGGACGTCGAAGAGTTCAGAGCCAGAGTCCGGGACGGCAGTCTTCCGGAAGTCCTGAATGTCGAACAGGCGAAGAAAGGCGACGTATTTTTTCTTCCGGCAGGCAGAATCCACGCAATCGGAAAAGATTTGCTTGTTGCCGAAATACAGCAGACCTCGGACGTTACCTATCGCATATATGACTGGGGAAGAGAGAACAATCCCGAAACTGCCCGCGAAATGCACACGCAGCTCGCCGAAGACGTTATCGACTACAAATGCCGCGAATCGTACAAAACCCGGTATGTCCCGGAAAAAAATTCGGCAACGGTACTTGTGAACTGCCAGTATTTTACGACCAGCCTGCTGTCCTTTTCCGAAAAGACGGACAGGCATTATGCCGATCTCGATTCGTTTGTGGCGTACATGTGTCTGGAAGGCTCGGCAAGAATTACCTGCGACGACAGCAGCGACGAAACGGTGATTTCGACGGGCGAGACAGTCCTGATTCCCGCGATTTTCAACTCGGCGTGCATCGTCCCTGAAAAGGAAATAAAACTGCTGGAAGTGTACATACCTTGAAATGAACAGCAAAATACTTGTCATCGAAGGAATCGGCGCTGTCGAATACAGGAAATCGGCGAGGGCTAAATGCCTGCGGATTTCGGTGCATCGTGAAAGTGGAGTTACTGTTTCCGTTCCCGAATACATGTCGTTCGACGAAGCCGAAAAGTTTGTCAGCTCGCGCCTTAAATGGATTGAAAAGTCCGTAAACAGGTTCCGTTCCGACAAACGGGAGCAGACCGTATATAACGAAACAGACGGGTTTTCAAGCAAATTCCGAACCATGAACCTGATTCGGGAAGACAGGAAAAACATGCAGCTGAAAATATCCGAAAAGCATTTTGACATACGCTGTCCCCGCGACATTGACGTCGAAAGCGACGGGATACAGTCAATTATCCGCCGCTTCATCGAGCATGTCTGGAAGGTGGAGGCTCACGAATACCTGCCCGGGAAACTGACGCACTGGTCGAATGTCTATCATTTCAGATACAAAAGCCTGACGATAAAGAATACCCGTTCTTTCTGGGGAAAATGCGGGGGAGACAATTCCATTGTCCTGAGCCTGCACCTGATGCATCTTCCGGATCACCTTATCGACTATGTGGTACTCCACGAGCTGTGCCACACGGTACACAAGAATCATCAGAAGGAGTTCTGGCAGCTGCTCGACAGGTGTACCTCGGGAAAGGCGAAGTTTCTGGCAAAGGAGATGAGAAATTACAGCACAAAAGTTTACTGATGATGGATAATGCGTATGATATAGCTGTTGTCGGAGCGGGACCCGCCGGTCTGATGGCTGCAATTACGGCTGCCGGAAAAGGCGCCAAAGTTCTTCTGCTGGAGAAAATGGAAAAGCCCGCGCGTAAATTGAGAATAACGGGCAAGGGACGCTGCAATATCACGAATATCAATCCGGAAGACGGGTTTCTGGCGAATGTGTTTCCCGATTCGCGCTTTTTCCGATCCTCTTTCAGGAATTTCTCGAACACGGATTTGGTGAGGTTCCTGAACGCCGCCGGTCTTGATACGGTTGAGGAACGCGGCGGCAGGGTTTTTCCCGCGTCCCAAAAATCATGGGACGTCGCCGAAGTTCTGGTCAGGGAAGCGGAGAAAAAGGCTACTGTGATATGCAATGCAAAGGTTTCAGCGCTGTATGCGGAGCAGGATACCGTGAAAGGACTGTGCTGCGAACACCGTGGAAAGCAAACAGATGTGTCTGCCCGCGCCGTTATTGTCGCTACCGGAGGACTCTCGTATCCCCTGACCGGCTCGACAGGCGACGGATACGTGTTTGCCAGCCGTGCAGGACACAGTATCATTCCTTTGCGACCCTCTCTGACAGGTCTGGAACTGGAGGATTATGAAGCAGTCAGCCTCTCGCTGAAAAACATCGAGCTTTCGCTTGCCGTCGACGGAGGCGTGGTGCAAAGGGAATTTGGAGAAATGGAATTTACCGGATACGGAATAGACGGTCCGGCTGTCCTGAAAATCAGCAGGAACGCGGTGGACGCTATTCTGGCAAACAAGAAGGTGGCTGTGATGATAAACTTGAAGCCCGCCCTGAACCCCCGGCAGCTGATAAACAGAATCGACAGGGAAATACAGTCCCTCCCGAACGGCAGCCTTACGGATTTGCTTAAAAAACTGCTGCCTTCATCATTCGCCGTTCCGTTCGCTAAAAAGATTAAGATGCAGGCAAATAAAAAACTGACGGCATTCAATTCCTCCGACAGCGAAAGGCTTGCAAACGGCTTGCTCTCCGTCAAATATCCCGTATCGGGATTCAGACCCTTCAGCGAGGCAATCGTTACGGCAGGCGGCGTATGCCTGCAGGAAATAAACCCGAAAACGATGTGCTCGACACTGATTAAAAACCTGTTCTTTGCAGGCGAAGTCATTGACCTGGACGCCAACACCGGCGGATATAATCTGCAAATCGCCTTCTCCACAGGATACATGGCTGGACAAAATGCAGCTAAAAACTAAGAGTTATGGGAACAATGCAGATAATTAGCACGCAGATAACACAGATTGAATGGATAAACACAGATTTTTATTTATCTGCGAAAATCTGTCTAATCTGTGTCATCTGCGTGCTTTTTATACCGCAGATAATTAGCACGCAGATAACACAGATTGAATGGATAAACACAGATTTTTATTTATCTGCGAAAATCTGTCTAATCTGTGTCATCTGCGTGCTTTATAAAATTACATTATGATGACAGTAGAAGTTTGTGCGGGTTCGTTGCAATCCGTTATTGAAGCCGAAAAAGGAGGAGCTTCGCGGGTTGAACTGTGCGATAACCTGTTTGAGGGAGGGACAACTCCGAGCGCTGCAACGATAGAGTTAGCATGCAAATCGGTCAAAATCCCCGTTTACGTGATGATTCGTCCGAGGGGTGGCGATTTTCTTTACTCCGGCATTGAGTTTGAGATAATGCAAAGAGATATTTTCCTTGCAAAAAAATACGGCGCGGCAGGAGTTGTGTTCGGTTTGCTGTTGCCGGACGGTTCGGTCGATGAACAGAGAACCGCGGAACTGGTCGCCGCTGCAAAAAATCTTGAGATGGGGGTTACTTTCCACAGAGCTTTCGATATGACTGCAAATCCGCACAGGGCGCTGGAATCTGTCATAAAGGCGGGCTGCGAAAGGATTTTGACCTCGGGAGGAGAAAACAAAGCCGTCGACGGTAAAAAGCTGATAAAAGAATTACATATTGCCGCCGCCGGACGAATATCAATAATGGCAGGCAGTGGCGTAAATCCGGGAAATGTCAGGGATTTAGTCGAGTATACGGGAATAAGCGAGGTGCATGTATCGGGGAAACGCCGGGTCGCCGGAGGAATGATTTTTCGTAATCCAAAAATAAATATGGGAGGATTACCCGGCATTCCCGAATACGAAACAGATGTAAGCGATTCCGAAACAGTCAAAAAGCTTGTAGCAGCCCTTTCAATAACAAACAGCGATATCTAAAACCCGGAAAAGGTGGTATTATATGTGGTATTATATAACGACGCCGATCTCTTCAAAAATTTCGTCAATTATTGTATTTTTATTTGGGATTCTTAATTATTTTATACCTTTGCGCCTCGTTTTGTTAAGAAAATAAAATGGCATATTGATTAGAAAGTATTTATGGGAAGGGCATTTGAGTATA
>JAISDR010000084.1 GCA_031264645.1 Prevotellaceae bacterium
ATGTCGCAGAGCAGCGGCTTCACGCCGGTAGAGGATGGCGATTTGATTCGTGTTCAGGTGAGTTCCATCACCAAAGAATATGCGGATTATGTGCTGAACGCTCAAAAGGAATTGCAGGGCACGATGCCGATATTCAGCGGGCCGCCTGCCAATGTCAAGTCGAATATAAAGGCGACAGGCGGCGGGAGCGAGGTTTGTGGATTTTTTACGGCTTATTCCAAACAGAGTAGCAGTAGGGTTTACAGGGAAGAAAAATAGAGCGCAATGCTGATTTGTTATTGCACACCAATTCGTACCCGGACTATCGCCCTTGCCGTTTATCCGCAAAATCAAATTTCATCCCGACCGACAAGTGTAAATAGTCCTTCGGCTTCAACCAACTGTTGCCGAACACGCTGATGAAGTATAAATCGCTGCTGCTTATTTCGTAAAAGAATGTGACGGCGTTCAGCAGTCGTCGTTTTTCGTATGGAATGTTGTAAGCGACACCCTGTCCTACATAGATATGAAACCTTAGTTTGGTGGAAAAAGAGTAATACCGGTTCGGGTATTTGTCGGGGTCGCTCATCCAGAAATCTTCGTCAAAGATAGTGTTTGCGTACAGTCCGCAGGATAGCGGGGAGAACGAAAAGTTTTTGCCGGCGTCGATGTTCCACGGGATATAATTCTGCTTTAGCGTGAAAGTCCATTTAGTTTCCCGGGTTGAATAGCGCGGAAGAAATCCCAGGAATACATCTGTTTCCCAGCGGTTTTTGCCGTAATCCCAGCCGACGCCGCCCGACAGCAAGCCCATTCCTCCGGCATATTGAAGCTGGCTATGGGTGGGGATGAGTTGGTTCCAGCGCTGTTGGCGTTTCTCCATTCGCTTTTCGTAACTGTTTTGTGCTGATGCTGTAAGCGGAAATATCAGGATGAGCCAGAGAACCGTATATTTAAAACCGTACCACTTCATAATCATATCCTTCGGGCGTTAACGTGAATAACAGATACTGCCGTTTTTCGATGCTTGGCGAACCGTAATATATTACGCCGTCGTCGAAACGGTCTTTGACTGAAATCCCGTGTTCATGAGCATTCAGGCAGAATTGCAAGGCGGGAAATCTTTTGATAAAGTGCTGAAATATTACAGAAACATTGTTGTCGAACTGTTCTGAAAGGGGAGGCGCATGTACGGCAATGACGGTTCGTTCATGTCCGGCTCTGCGTTCGCCGATACTGTTTTCAATAAACGTGAAATCAGGGACAGGATGCGAATAATCGTATTCAAGGGAATTGGTGTTGAGACACACAAATTTACAGTCGCCGGCAAGAAATGAAAAGTTTTCTTCGCCGAATATTCCGCGGTAAATTTCTTTCCCGTTCGCCAGACAGTCATGGTTGCCAATCAAAACAACATAAGGAATTTTCAATCCGTTCATTATGTCGCGCATCCACATAAATTCCTTTGTAAGCCCGAAATCCGAAATGTCGCCGCCATGTATCACGAAATCAATATCGTCCCGCCGGTTAACCGATTTTACAAAGTCTTCCGTTTCATCGTACCGGCGTTGCGTATCGCCCGTCATGATGAAGCTAATATGCGTTTTTCCGGCGCATGTGTTTTCAATACGCGCCGTGTTTTTAGCATTGATACCCGTTTCGCCGCTGATGCGACCGTCGTATGGATGGTATTCAAACAAATCATTGCAAGCGCACAGCAGCAGGACAGTCAGCAGAATAAATAAATTCTTCATTATCATCTTCATTATCAATCATATTTTAATAGAAATTCCTCATCGGCGGCTTGATACAAAAACCGACCCGCAGCATGGAAGTATATTTGTTGTAATCCAGAAGGCTGTCGCCGTAACCGTTATACCATTGAATGAACAAATATTGGGTTGATTTTGGATTCGATTTGTAATTCAATTCGAGTTGTGTGTTGAATCGTCCGAATTTACCGCGGGGATTGATGATTGCCGACAGCCAGAATTTATCGTTTAAAGTCCTGTAATTCAGTGCAAACAAGCCGTAACCCCGGTATTTGTATAAGTCGGTATTTCCGCCGCCTTCCAAATCGTCGTCTCCCTTGTCCAACCAGCCTGCCCAAACCTTTGTCTGAACGGAAAAACTGGCATTGAAAAAATAAACGCCCGACAGGACAAAGTAATTCCACCCGCGCGAATTGAGGCTGTCCCTGCCGTTTGATTCGTGTTCGAATGCGAAGGTCGCTATGCCGTACAGGTAATTACGGTGAATCACCGGCTTGACGAGGATAAGTCCGGGATTGTAGTTGCTGTCCCTGAAAGGCGACGATTTAACGTAAACATCCCAGAACGACTTCTGCGTATAAGTCAGCATCAGGAACGTGTTGTACGGCAGGACTGTTTTGGTCAGTCGCTGCCGGATGCTCAACTGAAATTTAACATCGGCAGTATGTTTGCTGATTTCCCTGTTCACGGGGATTCCCGTAATAATATAGTTGTCCCTGTACATGCCGAAACTCGGCTGACGGTCCAACATATCCGATATATTGTCAAAATCATTGACTTCGAGGTATAACGGGCGTGTAATATTCGTTTTGGACGTATCCGCATGATTGCGCCACATTTTTTCAACTTCCGTGATTTGGGCGTGTAAAGCGTTGCAAATGAAGAATGAGAGCATCAATATTCCGCTTACTTTCTTTTTCTTTATCATAATAAACCGTTCTGTTCATTTTGCTCCGGCGGCAGGATTCGAACCTGCATCGTATGCCTTTTCAACGTGTCATGGCATCCATTCTAAACCATTGAACTACGCCGGATTCTTATACTTAGAAATACCAGTCGTGAGCAGCCTCTTCCAGCTTCACGTACAGCATCCCTTCTTTTTCATAAAACCGTATCTTGTTTTCCCTTGCCAGCCAGCCTAAGGACTAGCAGATGAACGATTCCTGAAAATGGGTGTATTCCCCGATTTCCCGGATGCTCAACTCGCCTTTCTCCGAAAGCAGACGCCAGATTACGCCTGCATTAATTCCAATATCTGCTTTATACATAAATGTTTTATTTTATTCCCGTAAGTAATTTCGTTATTCTTCTCAATCGAAAACCGGATACGATGCGAAAAATGCCTGTGCATACGAACAGGAAAACAGTCATATATATCACAGCCATAATAGCGATAACAGG
>JAISDR010000115.1 GCA_031264645.1 Prevotellaceae bacterium
AAAATCTGCGTGGTTGCAAGCCGCAAATGAAAAACGTCATTATCTCAACATTTTTCCCTAAAACGCAATTTTTCGAAAAAACTTACATGCTTGCTATTAAGTATTTCGCATCGTAAGTCCTTAATTTTGCCGTAAAAATAGAGCGAAGATGTTTTATCTATGAAAATATGTTTATATTTGCATCCGCATCGGGAATGTATCCGAGGTTTTATGGATAAATAACCAAAAATCGAAAGTGATTATGGAAACAGGTGAAAAAGACAAGATTATTGAAAATGGGGGAAATATTCGGGAAGAAGAAAACACTGTATTTGAGGAGCCGCAAATAGAGTCATATTGCCCTGAAGAGTTGAATTTAGGCGAAGAAACTGCTTTGGAAAGTGAGATTTCCGTAGCGAAAAATTATTTTTTATTGTCGCCGCAAAGTTTGCTTGACGAACTGAAAGCGCTTGTCGATAATTCGCCGGTTGAGAGGATAAAAAAGGATGTGGAAGCAATCAGGGATTCCTTCTATAAAGACAGGCAGGAACTCCCGGAAAATGACGAAGATTATGAATCCGACGAATCCGACGAATCCGAGAGCGAAAACAGCGAGAACATCGAAAACATTGAGAAAGTTGTCGATCCCGTAGAAAAGGAATTTGAAGAGTATCTGGAAAAGTACAGGGAGAAAAAAGCTGAATACGCTCGCGTCGCCGAAATCCGGAAAGAAGAAAACTACAGGCAGAAACTTGCTATCATCGAAGAGCTTAAAGACCTGATTAAGGAAGAGGAAGATTTGAATCTTACCTTCCAGAAGTTTCACGACATTCAGAACCGGTGGAAAGAAATCGCTCAGGTGCCGCAGACTCATGTCAAAGACCTTTGGGATACATGGCATTATAATGTAGAAAAGTTCTACGATTATGTAAAGATAAACAAGGAATTGCGCGATCTGGATCTCAGGCGCAATCTGGAAGCCAAGAACGAGCTTGTCCGCAAGGCGGAGGCGCTTTTGGAATCGCCCCTGGTTATAGAAGCCTTTTCGCAGTTGCAGCAGTATCACGACGCATGGCGCGAAATCGGACCCGTGCCAAGAGAGCACAGGGACAGGATTTGGGAGCGTTTCAAGGAGGCGTCCTACAAGCTGAACAAGAAACATCAGGCATATTTTGAACAGCTGAAACAGGAACGTCAACACAATGTGAAGATGAAAATCGACCTGTGCGAGCGTCTGGAAAAGCTGAATCAAAGAGAGTTTAAATCCATGAAGGAATGGCAAAGAGCCTCCGACGAACTCTCGAACATACTCGAAGAGTGGAAAGCGATAGGCTTTGTCCCGAAAAAGGAAAATTCGGAAATATATTCCCGCCTGAAAAAAAGCAGGGACGAATTTTTCAGCAAAAGACGCATGTCCTACAGGTCGCAGAAAAAGGAAACAATAGCCAATCTCCGTCTGAAAAAGGAACTGTGCGAAAAGGCGAAAGCTCTCAAAGACAGCAGCGACTGGGAAGAAACGACAGAGATATTCGTCGAACTGCAAAGGCAGTGGAAGGAGACAGGTCCCGTTCCCCGCAAATATTCCAACTCAATATGGAACGAATTCAGAGACGCCTGCGATACTTTCTTCAAGCGTAAATTCAAGCAGTTCTCGAAGAAAAGCGTCAAGGAGCAGTATCTGTCCAATTTAAGGGAAAAGGAAGCGCTTATCGTCGAACTGGAAAATTTTGTGCCGGGCAGGAACGAGTCCAGGAACATTGAAGCGCTGAAACAGTTCCGTCAGCGATGGAGCGCTATCGGCTTTGTCCCGATAAAGGAAAAGGAAAAAATACAGATACAGTTCTATGCAGTTCTTGACGACAAGTACAAGCAGCTGAAAATTTCCGACGCCCAGCGCAAAGTCGTGCGGATAAAGGATAAAATGGACGCGTCGAGAGACAGACCGACAGGCAGGATTGTGGAAAACGAGCGTGAAAGGCTTTTCAACCGCATCGCGCAGCTGGAGAACGAAATCAGTCTTCTGGACAATAACATCGGCTTCTTTGCAAGTTCGAAAAACGCCGATTCAATGATTGCCGACGTCCGTCGAAAAATCAGCAAGACGAAAGAAGAAATCCGAAAGCTGGAAGAACAGGTAAAACTGATAGACAAGGAATTTGAATAAAGTACATTAATGCAGACTCAAACAACGAAATATATTTTTGTTACCGGAGGAGTAACATCTTCGCTGGGGAAGGGTATCATATCCGCATCCTTAGCCAAACTGCTGCAGGCGCGCGGATACAGCGTTACGATACAGAAACTCGACCCGTACCTCAATGTTGACCCGGGTACGCTGAATCCATACGAACATGGCGAATGTTACGTCACGGAAGACGGCGCCGAAACCGACCTGGACCTGGGACACTACGAGCGTTTCCTGAACATCCACACAACCCAGGCGAACAATGTTACCACGGGCAGAATCTACCAGTCGGTAATAAACAAGGAGCGCAGAGGCGAGTTCCTGGGGAAAACCGTACAGGTCATCCCGCATATCACCGACGAGATAAAGTACAGGATAAAGCTGCTCGGCTCGAAAAACAATTTCGATGTGGTGATTACCGAAATCGGCGGGACGGTGGGCGATATCGAATCGCTGCCGTACATCGAATCGGTCAGGCAGTTGAAATACGAACTCGGCGCAAGCAATTCATTAGTAATACATCTGACTTTGGTGCCGTACCTCGCGGCTGCCGGAGAATTGAAGACGAAACCCACTCAGCACTCCGTGAAATCACTGCTCGAAGCGGGAGTTCAGCCGGACATACTCGTGCTGCGTACCGAAAAAAGCCTTGGCGAAGACATTCGCAGCAAAGTCGCGCGGTTTTGCAATGTCGAACAGGACTGCGTCATCGAATCCATTGACGTCCCGTCGATATACGAAATCCCCATGCTTATGCAGAAAGAGGGGCTTGACCGAACGGTTTTGCGTAAAATAGGACATTCGTCAAAGGAATTTGCGAAAATCGAGATGAACGAATGGGCTGATTTTGTCTCAAAACTGAAAAAGCCCGAATCCGAAGTGCAGATTATTCTTGTCGGAAAATACACCTCGCTGCCCGATGCGTACAAGTCGATATCCGAAGCGTTTATACATGCGGGAGCTGTCAACAGGGTGAAAGTAAAACTGAAAATGCTCAATTCGGAATCCATCACAAACGAAAATGTAAGCGAACTTTTAGCCGAAGCCCAGGGCATTCTCGTCGCTCCCGGATTCGGGGAACGGGGAGTGGACGGCAAAATCACGGCAGTGAAATATGCAAGGGAAAACAATGTCCCGTTTTTCGGGATATGCCTCGGAATGCAGTGCTCCGTGATTGAATTTGCGCGCAACGTGCTGGGATTGAAAGAAGCGCATACCACCGAGATAAATATCAAAACGCCTGCTCCCGTAATCGACCTGATGGAGGAACAGAAATATGTAACGGACAAGGGCGGAACGATGCGTCTGGGCGCTTATCCCTGCGTCCTGAACGAAGGCTTCAAAGCATTCGAGGCTTATAAAACCGCGGAAATATCGGAGAGGCACAGGCATCGCTATGAGCTGAACAACAAGTATCTTCCCGAACTCGAGAAAAACGGAATGATGGCGGCAGGTCGCAATCTTGCAACCAATCTTGTGGAAATCGTTGAAATTCCTTCGCTAAAGTGGTTTGTCGGAGTTCAGTTTCATCCCGAATACAAGAGCACGGTCGTCAATCCGCACCCTCTCTTCGTCTCCTTTGTAAAAGCCGCGATAACTCAAAAACATTATCTTGCAAAAAAAAACAGATTAACGGATTAAATATATTTTAAAATTACAGAAATAGATAAATGGATAAAAATACCGGTGTTGGACTTTTGTTAATAGCTGCAATATTTGGCGGCTACTTATGGTGGAACGCTAAAAATACGGAAACTTACAACAGGGAACGACAAAGAATACAGAGAATACAGGATTCCATTGGGAAAACAGAACGGATGCAGGAAGAAGTGAGGCAAACCGAAACCGAACCCGACAGCATCAAGCAGAAACGCTTAAAGAATATCGCAGTCGAAAGCCTCGGAGCGCTGATGGCTTCGCATCTCGACGGTTCGGAAGAGTTATATACTGTTGAAAACGAAAAACTCATCATCACATTCTCGAACAGGGGCGGACGAATCTGGTCGGTCGAATTTAAGGACTATCAAAATTACAGGGATTTCAAGGAAAACAATAAGAAGCCTCTCAAAATGTTCTACGGCGAGGAAAATAACTTTTCGCTGAAACTGTTTACAAATACGCAGGACATAGTAACTTCGGACTTCTATTTCGAGCCTCGAATACAGGAACACAGTCTGAATGTCGCTTCCGATTCGCTGACAGTGCCGTTCCGACTGTATGCCGATTCGGTCTCGTACATGGAGTTCGTGTATACGGTTTACAGGGACAAATACAATGTCAATCTCAATGTTAATTTCGTTGGAATGGACAGGCACATCGACCCGCGGTCTACAAGCGTGGACGTAAACTGGAAACTCAATTTCTCGCAGCTGGAAAAGGG